>CAJONH010000047.1 GCA_905235825.1 Candidatus Gastranaerophilales bacterium | reverse complement strand
TCTTTTTCCGTAATAAAATTTGAAAGTTCTTTTCGTTTATTTTCTAATTCAGAAGAAAATCTTTCATAAAGAGGCATAAATTCTCGGTATAAATCGACAGAACCGCTTTTTAAAGTTGTTTTATAAATATTTTTAACGATAGTAACATCATCCTCGTCATATTCGGTTGAAAGTTTTAATGCAGCATCATCAAGTGATTTTGTAATTTCATCAATCAGAAAATTAACATCAATCCAGCGTACTGTTTCGGGGTGAGCAAGAACCGTTTTTGAAAATCTTCCGTTTTGAGGTATAACATCGTATATAACAGGATGACCTGCCAATTGGGCAAGTGTTATAAATAATTGAACCTGTTCTTTTCCTGAAATATCAATAGCTTTTAGTTCTTTATCTTCCAGTTTTGAGCTGACTTCTTCCGTTCCCGCAACTAAATATGCATTTCCAAAATCACGTGGAGTAAAAGGTATTAAATATATTGTTGTAGACAATATATTTTTTTTGTTATTCCCTGACGGTAATATAACAATTTGACGAAGCCAATCGATGAACTTTGCGGGAGAACTGTCTTTTGCACCGTCCCCTAATGCGGCAAGGTTTATTAATTTTATATCGTGCTGTTCTTTCTTTATCCAATCGGAATTTTGAAAACCGAGTCTTTTGACTGCACTTATTTTATCATTTTCAAAAAAGAGCTTGCTATTTTTTAATGTATTATTTATTTCTAATTTTTTTTCAAGGCAGAAAATAACTTCGGCAGAAGATAAATCATTTAATGCACGTGCTTGTGAATAAGGTAAATATCCAAATTTTTCAATAATGTTTGATAACTCATCTCGTCTTTTTTTATCAATATTTTCCTTTGAATATAATTCTTTTATTTTTTCATATAAATTATTAAAAAGTTCCGATTTATTAATTTCATCTTTTTTAAAAAGAAAATTAAACATTAAATTACCTCATACAGCAGATACACAATATAACCTTGATTGTAATATTAACAAACACTTAAAGCAATAAGTGTTTACACACAAATTTACACCTGATAATATTATGCTTTTTTATTCAAAAGTTTGTATTATAGTGTTATAATTCTTTCTGTGAATTTTCATTTAAGGTCTTATTATGAAATTTTTATTTTTAGATATAAAATATCCAGAAAAATTTATTTCTATTATGAAATATCTCTCTTTAAACCCCGAATGTGAAATTGCTTTTTTAATAAATGAAAATGAGCAAAAATTAAATTTAGGTATTGAAAACATCAAAATATATAATTATGGAATTCATTGTAATATGAATTTACATCATTATTTAAGAACTTATTATTTGGCAATAATGCAAGGGCAAGCAGCTCTTGAAAAATTAATTTCGATGAAAAAAGAAGGATATGTTCCGGATATAATATTTGCTAATTCATGGGGAAATTCAATGTTTATCAAAAATCTTTTTCCTGATATTCCTCTAATTTCATATTTTGAATGGTTTTATACTATTGATAATTATTTTGGTTCCGTTAATAAAAAACAAACACAGAATGAAATGGCAATAATGCAATGTTGGAATACACCTTTATTACATAATCTGTTATCCTGTGATGTAGGAATTTGTCCGACCGAAAGACAAAAACAGCAGTTTCCTAAAGAATTTCAACATAAGTTAAATGTTATACCGGATGGGATAGATACAAATTTTTATAAACCAAACAATAATGATGGTAATGCATCTGAAATGCAAGAAAAAATTGTAACTTTTACTATAAACAGTATGGATTTGCACAGCGGATTTCCTCAATTTATGAAAATGGCTGATAAACTTCAAAAAAAGAGAACAGATGTTACCTTTATAGTCATTGATAACTACCAAACGTATTTCTATTCTTCAATAATAAAAAATTATACTTATGAAAAACTTTTGAATGAAAAATATAATATTGATAAAACAAGATTTTTTCATCTGAGATGCTTATCTAAGCAGGAGTATCTGGAATTTTTACAAATGTCATCTGTTCATATATATTTTACATATCCTTACACACTTTCGACCTCAATGCTTGAAGCTATGTCAACTGGTTGTATTGTTTTAGGTTCAAAGACAGCTCCCGTGGAAGAAGTTATAGAAGATAACAAAAACGGTTTTCTTTTTGATTTTAATAATGTTGACGAAATGCTTGAAAAGATTGAATATATTATTGATAATCAGCAAAAATTACAAGATATAAGAAAAAATGCAAGAAAAACAATTATTGAAAAATATGATATAAATAAAACAGTATCTGAGATTTTTAATCTTCTTTAATTGTGTATAAATCTGCAACATTTCTTTTTTCAAAAAGAAAGAATTCTTCATCCTCACAGAAATCAAAAATAAATTGTTCTTCGCCCCAGCTAAAGCAGCTTGTTTTTGATAAGAAAAAAAGACAAGGATTTACACTTGCACAACTTAATGTCGGATAAAAGCTGTCTATTTTATATCCGTTTTTTTCTATTAATCTGCTTATGCCGATTTCATACCTGTTTATTATATCATCTTTATCTAATTCTTTTTTTATAGATGATATAAAATCATTGAACCATATTTTATTATATATATTTTTTGAAATTGATAAAAAATATGATTGTATATGGAATAAATCATCAAAATTTACATCATTTTCTGTTTTTTCTTTTCTATAAGAGGTCAACCCGTAAAAATCTTTTTCGGTTTCAAGTTTGAAGAATAAATCAAGACTTTTACCTTGATATATAATTGAATCATTACAAAATAAAAGTTTATCCGTTGAATCTAAAATTTGTTTTTCTTTTAATCTGAAAAAGCCTCTTTTATAAGAGCCAAAATCATATTCTCCATGTCTGTCGATAATATATTCATCTACATACATTTTTAATTTTTCAAGTTCAGTTTGCTCTATATTTTTATTATCATAAACAGCAATAATATATTCGGAATATTTTCTAAGTTCTTCTAAATAGGGAAAAACATCTTTATAAATTCTGCCGTCAGGACTATACCCCGCAAATACAACAGCTCTTTTTATATTACTCATTTAAAAACTTTCAATATAAAATACAAACTAAAATATTATAAAAATAAAAAGAACCGAATTTCAAGATTTGCATTCAGTTCTTTTTATTATATTAAATATAAATTATTTTATTAATTTTGAACCGTTGTTATAAGTTGAGGATACTGCAGTAAGTACATCTTTTACCCCATCAGAGATTCCGAATATACCGCCTAATCCGCTAGCCAATCCAAGAATAGGGCTTACAAATCCCATAACCTGACTCAGAAGTGATGGCTGAAGTGTTCTATATGCTTTGTGAGCTGCCTCTTTATCATCCTCAAGTTTTTCTTTCAACAGTATTGTATCTCTGTCATCAGGGTTTGCCTTTAATTTTTCTTCTGCCGCTTTAATTTGCTCTTCAAGTTGATTTTTTCTTTCTTTAAGTGCCTCTTTCTTTTCTTTTTTTGTCATTTTGTCAAATCCTTGAATACCGTATTTTGTACTTTTATCATTTGCTCTGGTTTGATTTATATTTCCGTCTGTTTGATTACCGTTATTTGGTGTACCTGCACCACTGGTTTTATTATCTGTTTGCAGCAAGGCATTGCTATTCTGTTCTGCCGGTTTTTCAGGTGTTCCTGTTTTATTATCCGCTGCCGGCACATCAGTATTCTTACCTGCATTAGCATCCGTTTCAGGCTTGCGATACAGCATAAGTGCAGCTGCAGCACGCCTTATTTTTCTTCTGTCATCACCACTCATTGTATTAAAGGGATGATCTGCTTCTTTTTGCCAGCCCCAGCCTTTTATAGTTCCGTTATAAATGTCTTTAGCCAATTTAATCTGCTGTTCGTTTAAACTAAAATTTTCTGCTAATTTTTCATCTGAAGATACATTTTCAGATCTGATATCGGATACTTTTTGCATAACAGCATTATATGTTTCATCATCTAAATCTTTAAATTTAGGATTTTTTGTATATTTGCCGTCTTCACCTTTAAAGAAGAAAACTTTTTCTCCATTTATAATATCTTGTGCTAAATCATTTATTAATTGTGCTTTTTCGGATGATTTATCTTCTTTTGAATTATTCATAACATTATCCGTACTCAGCATTATTCTACCGGTACTCAAATTTACTTCATCTGATAATTTTGCTACATCCTCCGTAAGTTTATCAATTTCTTCTTTTGAAACTTTTTCTTTAAAATCTTTTACTAATTCTATAGGCTTATCATCATCATCAAGTCCAATACCGTCAATTTTACCGTCTTTTAAATCACTTTCAAAAATACTCTTAATTTGTTCATCACTAATATCTTCAGTATTACCCGAAGCAGTATTGTACATTTCTTTGTATCTGTTTATCAGGGACGGATTTAGTTCCTGATTTCCATTGACATTATTACTCATGTTTACCTCTTTTCTTTTTCTACATAACACGCTATAAAACTTAATTCGGCTATTAAACCAAAAACTTTAATATTTTCTTGTTTGTATGTTAAATTTTGTTACATAATAAAAAGATTAGAAGTTTCTATTAATTGTTTTAATATTTTACGATTTAGGGTAAAATACTCTAAATGTTGCATCTCTGTTTACAATTTGGTTGGCAATATGGTCGCTTGATTCCTGACCGTTGCCTAATGCAATTGAAATATGTCCGTGAACTTTCCCTGCCGGAGAAACATTTGAACCGCCGCCATTTGCATTATTATCCCAAACAACTATGGCTCCCGCAGGAAGATTTGGTAAATCTTCTCGTTTTACCTGAACTTCTTTAAAATGAGCACCTATCCCCGTATCGGCAGCCAATATATCAGCTGCTTGATATGCTGACATTATATCGGGCATAGAACCATAACCGTACACACTTTCAAGTGAATCCGCAACTCCGCCCAAACAATAACCAACAGTGCCTCTTACATTATGAGCAGCTGCCGCAAGTTTTTTACCTGCCGCTTCATTGTATTGATTATTATATTTCCCCGTTGATTCATTATTTTTATATTCCGTTATTGATTTTTGAACATCATTAACATGATTTTGTGCCGTTGAAACATCTGATTTTGCTTTATCAACAGCAGATGCTTTTTCTGTCGTTAAAGTTTCTTTTGCTTTATCCCAGTTTTCTTGAGCCTGCTTAACTTCAGGATACTTTGCAGCAATCTCGGCTTCAAGTTTACTCATTTGTTCTTTTAATTTATTTAAACCGTTATCGCCTTGTTCAAGCTCTTTTCGTTCTTGTTTAAGTTTTTCTAAATCTTTTTTCTCGTTTTCTAATGCGATTTTTGCACTGTTTTCAGCCTTTTTTGCAGCTTCCAGTTGTGATTTAACATCTGAAACTTGTGAATTTATGCTTTTGTCTTTTGCTCCGGATGATTTTAATTCATTTAGAATACCTTCTAAATTTTCTCTGCTAGATTTCGCATTGTTATATGCACTTTCGACACTTGAAACTGAGCTTTCTTTATTTGAAATATCATTATCTTTTTTATTTATATCATTTTGTTTAGCATTAATTTTTTGATTAAGTTCATCAACCTGTTTTGCCATTTCAACATCTACAGATTTTACTTTTTCCTGATATGCATCATAGGTCTTATCTACATTGTCTTTTAATCCTTTTATTTTTGAATCTGTTTCATTTATTATTTCAGACAAAGTATTCTGTTTTAAAGAAAGCTCATTTTTAGCTTTTTCAAGTTCTTTTTTTAATTCTTCCTCAGACATGTTATCAGGATTTTTTGCTGAAACAGAAGAATTGTATGATTTTGGAATTGTGTTACCGCCGTATGAACCGTTTGCATAAGCATTTGAAACTCCGCCTACATTACTCCTTGAAGGAACTCTGTCCGATGAAGACGGCTGTGAATCTTTTATATCACTTTTGATATCATCAACTTCTTTTTCCGTAAATTTATCTTCGGAGTCAGGTACATTAAATACATCATTTTTTATTTGTTCTGCTGCCGTTAATAAATCATTAACGGAAACATCTTTTTCATTTTCATCTAACCCTTTTATTTTTTCTGCAAATGCTTTTAATTCTTCTTCATCTATCTCTCCCGATGAATCAGTATCAATAACATTCTTGAACTTATCTTCTTTTATCAGTTCGTTAAATACGTTTGAAAAAACATCATCAGTTTCTGATTTTTCTGATGTTTGTGTATTCTCTACAGTTCCTTTGTCTTCGTCTGCTGATGATAAACCTAAAACATCGGCTGTCAGAATTACATGCTCATTGTTTCCTTTATCTTCGGAAGGTTTATTGTTATTTAAAATTTTCATTTTGGATACATCTTCAACACTTTTAGCGTTTATTTCATTATTGCTGTCCGGTATTTTTTCGTTTAAATATGTTTTAAATTCGTCTGCATATTCAAACAGGCTAAATTCACTTTTTTCCACCCTATCTTCAATCTCGGATGATTTATTTTCTTCTTCACCACTGATTTCTGAGCTTATTTTTTTTTGCTCATCAAGATAGGATTTGAAATCCGTTTTTAAAACTTCAAAATTCATGACAATATCCTTCACTGTTTACATATATATAAACAATTTTTTACTATAAAAGTTTATCTGTTTTTTTATCTAATTTTACAAAACTAAATATGTAACTATTTTCTAATTGTTAAGTTTTATTACAATGAATATATACTCCGTATTTCAATAACGGTGTGGATTTCGGAGAATTAGACAAAAAATATTTTAAAAATAT
>CAJONH010000046.1 GCA_905235825.1 Candidatus Gastranaerophilales bacterium | reverse complement strand
TTTTATTAAAAATTTCAAATTTAACGGAGCCTGCTCATAATTTATTTTTTTTAAAATTGATGCAATATTTAAATCGGTATTTAGATATTCCTCCGTCTTTTCGTCTATATTCTTAAATGTGTTTTTTATAACAGTTTTCAATACTGAATTAGATGTTTTATCAATATTTTTTTCATAAAAAACGGCTTCTGTCGAGGCATTCCAAATTTGCCGGACCATTTTTGAAATTATTTTTGCATCTTCATTTTCAATATCTTTTTTAGAATACTTTGGTTCAATTAAATGCTTTAAAAGGATAGACGAAAACACTCGTTGAAAAGAATCTTCAGGCAGTTTAAATCGGGATAATCTGTCTAAATTTATAACAAGTTCATCAAAAGAAAGTAAATTATATTTTATGGAACTCTTTAAAATCAAAAAATACCTCAAAAAACAAAGGAGTGAAATTCACTCCTTTGTTTTTAAACTGTTATACATTTAAAAATTCACGATTTTGTCTGCGAGTTGTGCATTCAACAAGAGATTTAACTACTGCAACCATCGCAACAACCGAATTTAATTTATTTATGCAGGAACCGACTCCGATTGCACTTGCACCTGCTGCGAAAGCAAAAGGTGCTGTTGTTGTAGTAAGACCTGATGCTGTCATTATCGGTACGGAAGTATTTCTTGCCAATTCAACAGTATTTGAAATTGAAACTTCAGCAGTCTGCATTAAGCCTCTTGCACCTGCTTTTGAAGGAGTTGTTGTTGCCGCACCTTCGGTTTGAATTAAATCAATACCCATTTCTTCCAATTTCATAGCTAATGCAATTTGTTCAGAAATATCGATATGACCGGGAACAGTAACACAAATAAATGTTCTCATATCTCCAAGCATTCTTTTTGTTTCACGAACAATATCCATTACATCATCAGCGGATACTCTGATACCTTTTTTGTACATTGCATCAAAATTACCGACTTCAATAGCATCAGCACCTAATCTGACTGCATTTACAAGTTCTGAGGGAATTACCGATGAAACAAATACGGGTAATGATGTCATTTCTCTTACGGCAGAAATAATTTCTTCGTTATAGCAGATATCAACAGCACTTGCACCGCCCATTTCAGCAGCACTTACAACATTTTTTACTCTTTCAATATCAAAATTATCAATACCGGAAATAACTTTGATTGCTCTTTTTTCATCTAAGTGTCTTTTAAACATTTCAATTCTGTTCATAATATCCTCCAATTATAATCTGAATACGGGAGTTATTATATCACAACTTACATAAAAACAACAGACATACACAACAGGAAATTTTTAACATTATCTTTTTCTAAATTTATCCGAAAGTTCTTTAGGCAGTTTTACATCCTGAAAAGAAACCTGATATCTTTTCAAATCGCCTATATTAACATTTTCTTCAACAAGGTTTCTGGATTGAACTTTTATATTATTCATTGTTTTTTGAAATTGTGATTCGGCTCTGCCTGAAGCAATATGCATAATAATATCGTCAATACTGCCAAAACTTGTTGAATATTGAGCATTTAAACTTGAAACAGATGTGCTTAAAGGCAGCGAATACAACCATTTTGCAGAATTAATATCTCTTTCGGAAAGATTTACAACTCCGTATCGATGCGGTGTATACATTATATCTCCGGTATTTGGAGAGTGTCCCAAACCTATAGCATGTCCAATCTCATGCAAAATGGTATGAAACACCTCATTTTCATCCATATATTGATGATGAATAATTCCGTCTGAAATTCCGATAGATACTTCGGCACTATATAATCTTGCATTCCTGTCGAAACTAAATTTGCAATCACCAAGGGATTTACGGTCAACTCTACGCCATTCCACATTCATTTGAGAATCTGTTAAAGAATTTGCAAGTACAAAGCTGACCTTTCCGCCTGTTGCAGCTTCCCACGTATTCAGTGCATTTATAACCATATTATTATAAAGATACCTGTCATGTCCGCTTAATGAATACCACTTACAAGGTGCAATATATACGGGCAAAGGGAAAAACTGTTCCGGCCATCTTATAATTGCACCATCTTTTAAATTAGAGTTTAAGTATGTGAGTTTATCCATTAATTACTTTCCCTTTGCTGTTCCATTTTAATGAATTTACACATTTCTTCAAGTCTTGTATCTTCCATTGCTTTTATAAGTTCATCGGCATTTTTGAACTTACCTATTGCAAAACCTGTTTCGGCAAGTAATACACAATCGTTGCACAGCCTGTATTTCCCGTATTGTATTGAACCTGCCATCATTTGAGTTTTAGCACAGCACGAACATTCAAAAGTTTCTTCGGCTAGCGAGGGGTCTTCCTCTATATCGTCAAGTTTCATTTGCTCAACTACAGCCTGCATATTCTCTATTATTTTTATTTGTTCTTCTCTATTCATAAAATACCCTTTTGTTATTTTATTTTATCACATTTACTAAAGTTTTGAGAGTATTAACTGAATAATGGATTTGAAAATAAAAAAATATGAAAGCATATACGAAACTCCGTTAAATTGCATACTGAAACAACAGATGAAAGTGCGTTGTTTAGCACTTTTTGGGGTTGAAGTTTGCAATTTAGGAGAGAAGTATCCGCTTGAATATTTTTTTATTTCCAATTCACAAACCATTACTTAATTAATATGCTCAAAGTTTTTATATATTGACATCCAAAATAATGACTCTTTATCTTGAATATAATATTCCTGTTTATAATTTTTATAAATAAAATCACATATATTACTGCCATAACTTTTACAAAATGATGTTTGACCGTAATCCACATACATTACGGGTTGAATTACAATATATTCGGGCAGATTTGCTTTTAAAGCGTTTATTATATTTTCGCTGCCGAAAATTTCAACATTTGGAGGTGTAAGGTAATAATACATATTATCGGATTTTCTGTCCGTAAAATAGTTAATCATTGAACCATCGGGAACAACCAGCACCTTATCTTCTTTTGTTGTATTTTTTATGAGATAATCACAAACACTGTTTATAACATAAGAGTAATTTCTATCCGTATAGAATGTACCTTTATTTGATTTTAATTCATCGGTTTTATATAAAAATGCATTTATAAAATTACATACAAAATATATAAGTGCAAAAATCAATAAACAATAACTTAAATTTTTTTGTATAATTTGTTGTTTTATTTCATCATTATTGATATATCTGCAAATGTAAACCACATAACATAAAGCAATAAACGGAAGATAAAAATTACCGTAGGTATTAAAACTTATGTTAAATATACACTTTATACCCGCTAAAATTACTGATATCAAGAGAATTAAGCATAATTTATCATTACTGTCATAATTTAAACGTTTTTTATTTATAAATAATACAAGTAAAACAAACAGTAATAATGAACTCCAGCAAAAAATCAAATGACCTTTTTGAAGATAAAACAGTGTTAAAATTATAAATATAAAAATAAAAAATAACAGATTTATGCTGTTACATAAAAAACGAACAACTTTCGTTGTTTTTTTGTACAGATTTCTAAAGAATACAGGCAATAATATAAGGGAAAAAGAAATTCCCGCATAAATCAAATTAAAGAATAGTGTTTTAACATAATAAATATTAGGAATTAACCCCAAATAATTATATAAATGATTTACACTGTCTGATTTTGCCAGAAGTATTATATAATTGACAGCATTTTCTATATCTGATATATTTAATCCCTTTATTAATAAATCAGTTAAAGATAAAAAAGGAGCAAAAAAGAAGGAAATAATGCATAATAACTTATCTTTCAATGTTGTTTTATAAAAGAAGAAGAAAGCCAAAATAAGCATAAATGCCATATAATCATATTTAAATGATATAGATGTACCAAAAATAAGAAATGAAAGATACAAATATTTCTTCTTTTTAGTTTTTTCATAATAAAGAATAAAGAATAAAGCCCATAAAAATGTACTCATAGCATAAACGACAGAATAAGAATAGGGCAGAATATAGTTAGCTATTGAATTTGTAAAAAAACAAGCCGTAATAATAAAACAACATAATGAAATTGAAACTCTACGGTTTAAAAAAATGCGTGAAATTGAGTAAATTGCATATATTATTAAAATTGAATTAATTAATCCCGATAAATAAAAAGTACACAGCCCGTTTCCGAATATTGATGTTATAAAAGCATTTAACTGATAACCCAACGGGGCATATACATTAAAAATATCTTTATATAAAACATCTCCGTTGTTTATTGCGGAAGGAACATACAACTCTCTTGAAATATCAAAGAAAAAATCCCCCCATCTGCCGTAAAATACCGTAAAAATTATGCAGGTAAATAACATTAAGAATATATAAGGTATAATTTTCTTATTTGTTTCCATACTCAATTTTTCCTTTTTTGTTAGAATAAATAATATCACAGGCAGGATTTCTAAACCAAGGATGTAGACATGAAATTTCAAAGACAATCAAACATAAATACCAAAAGAGATGCGTGGGTAGAAATAAATCTTGATGCGGTAGAAAAAAATATTCTTGAATTAAAAACATTTGTAAAAAAAGGAACTAAAGTTCTTGCAGTTGTTAAAGCTGATGCATACGGGCATGGAAGTAACATGATTACACCGACATTAATAGCATCGGGAGTAGATTATCTGGGAGTTGCTTCAATAGATGAAGGAATGGAACTCAGAGAAAATAAGTTTAAAGTTCCTATTCTTGTTTTAGGAGCAGCTCCGGTATGGGCATTTGACTATGCCGCACAAAATGATATTTCTGTTTCTATGTTTTTGGATAATCATATTGAAGCAGCAGAACTGACATTTAAAAAAACGGGATTGAAAACCAAAGCTCATATAAAACTCGATACAGGCATGAATAGAATTGGTGTAGAAAAAAATAAAGCAGTAGATTTTATAAAAAAAGTACAGCAGAATAAAGCTATTGAACTGCAAGGTATTTTTACTCATTTTGCCTGTGCCGAAGTTGAAGAAAAAACAAAAGAGCAAATAAAAATTTGGGATGAAATTTTATCTCAAATTGATACAAAAGGACTTCTTCTGCATTGTTTTAATACGGCAGCAACAATTGCTCAATACGACATTAAAAATTATAATATGGTGCGTCTTGGTATAGCTCTGCACGGGTTAATTCCTGATTTACCGCCATTTGCAAAACGTATTCCCGATTTAACTCCCGTTATGAGCTTAAAAGGACGGATTATAAATATACATACGGCACATAAAGGTGAAGGGGTAAGCTATTCTCACACATATACGGCAAAATGCGAAACACAGATTGCTACAATCCCTATAGGTTATGCGGATGGAGTTGACAGACGGCTTTCAAATAAAATATACGGGATAATAAAAGGGAAAAAAATTCCTCAAATAGGGAATATCACTATGGATCAGATGATGTTCGACATAACGGGAATTAATGCAAACGAAGGCGATGTAATAACATTAATAGGTTCCGACGGAGATGAATCAATTTCAATAAATGAATGGGCAGATATACTGAATACAATTAATTACGAACTTATATGCAGACTTAAAGCCCGTCTTTCCAGAGTTTATACAAGATAAAATTTTTGAAACAAGGCATTTTTTGTAACTACTCAGCCGAATTAATCGTATGCTATAATTTTGCCCGAGCAAATTTAAGAAGTGAGGAATAGGTCTGCGTTTTGTATTTTTTTTGAATTTTCAAAATGATTCTGCTGCGTAGTTACCATTTTTTAACACTGTAAAATAAAAATAATCATATAAAGTGACATGCAAGTATATTTATTATAAAATCAATACGTATTAAAATGTCCGAGTAAAAAATCACGATAAACAATCAAGGTAGTGAGTGAGTTTTTATGAGAGGCTCGTTAGAAAAAGTGAGTACTTTGCCGGCGGGGTTGACACGGCGGCAAGTGCGAAACCAGATTAGATAGAGGATACAGGTATGAAAATTTCACTTGAATGGCTTAATGAATATGTTGATATAACCGATTTAACAACAGAACAAATAGTGCATGAACTCACGATGTCAGGTTTAGAAGTAGAGGATATTGAAACAACAGGCCCTAAATTTACCAATATAGTAACAGCACAAATAAAGAAAATAAATCAGCATCCCAATGCGGATAAACTCCATCTGGTTGATGTCGATTTAGGAAGTTCCATAAAGACAGTTGTTTGCGGAGCTCAAAATATAGAAGAAGGTCAGATTATACCTTATGCATCGGTAGGCTCTAAAGTATTGAACAGAAAAACAGGCGAACAGTTTGAACTTACTCCTGCCGTTATAAGAGGAGTTGAATCACAAGGCATGTTATGTTCGCAGGATGAACTCGGTTTATCCGAAATGCAGAAGGAAGACGGTATTCTTATTTTAAACAGGTTATTTAAAGATATAAAACTCGGTACAAAACTTGAAAAATTATTGAATTTAACGGAAGACACCGTTATTGATGTTGCACCTACGGCAAACAGAGGCGATGAAATGTCTGTTATAGGTGTTGCCCGTGAAATTTGTTCTCTTTTTAATAAAAAATTAAAATTTGAAAAAATACAGGGATATGACAATAAGCAGGCTAAAAATTTTAATGTTGAAATTTTATCAAAGGATACCTGTACATATTATAGTGCTGCCGTTTTAAAAGATGTTAAAATAAAATCTTCACCCGATTGGATGTCACGCAGATTGGAAGCATCAGGAATACGTTCAATAAACAATGTTGTTGATATTACAAATTATGTTTTGCTTGAATACGGTCAGCCTTTGCACGCATTTGATGAAGATAAATTAAACGGTTATATTTGCGTAAGACGTGCAAAAGAAGGTGAAACAATAGTAACGCTGGATGAAGTTGAAAGAAAACTTACCAATGATACCGTTTTATGTGCAACTAAAGAAAAAGGAGTTTGTGTTGCAGGTGTATTCGGGGGAATAAATTCGGGAATAGATGATAATACAAAAAATATTGTATTAGAAGCAGCTTATTTTACTCCGCCGACAAACAGAAAAAATTCAAGAAGCATAGGCTATAGAAGTGAAGCGTGTGCAAGATTTGAACGTGGTGTTGATATTGAATCAACAAAACCCGCTTTAATTCGTGCGGTTGATTTGCTCGTTAAATATGCCGATGCAAAATTTGAAGGTATAACGGAAACAGGCGATAACACTCCCGAAAATATTCAAATTACTTTAAGATTTAATCAAATTAAACGTTTATTGGGGATTGAAATACCGTCACAAAAATGTATTGAAATACTTACGAATTTAGGCTTTGAGCTTTTAGGCAAAAATGATGCCGCCGCAAAATTTAAAACACCGAGTTTCAGAGTTAACGATGTAAGACAAGAAGTTGATTTAATTGAAGAAATAGCAAGAATATACGGTTATGACAAAATTGAACCGTCACTGCCCGATAAAACACAATCTCCCGAAATATTGCAGGAAGCAAGGCTTTTAAACTCTATAAATAAAATGTTTATAGGTTACGGCTTTAATGAGAGCATTACATCTTCTTTGATAGGAGAACCTTTATTAAATCGTTTCGGATTATCTTATAACAAAGAAGAAGCTGTTTTTGTTCAAAATCCGCAGTCAGATGAACATACAATGTTAAGGCAGACAACAATTGCAAATATGCTTGATGCTTTAAAATATAACTTTGATAACGGTCAAAAAAATATTTGGCTTTATGAAACAGGAAAAACATATTTTATAAAAAAGCCTGCCGATAAAATAAATTCGGGAGTTGAAGAAAATCAAATGTTATCCGGATTAATAACGGGAGATACGAATAATAATTTGTGGAAAAAACAAAGCAAGCCTGATTTCTACACACTTAAAGGATATTTGGAAAGTTTATTTGAACTTTTAAATATATCATCAAGAGTAAAATTAAATAATAATGATAATTGTTCCTGGCTTCATCCGGGAAGAAGTGCAAAAATTGTACTATTGGGTAAAACCCCCGAAACAATAGGATATTTTGGAGAAATATACCCGTTATTAAAAGATAAAATGAAAATTAATCAGGAGGTTTACTTATTTGAATTAAATTTAAGCAAATTGCTTAAAGCTGCTGCCGTTCATACGGTTAAATATAAGTCATTACCTATGTTTCCCGAAGTACAGAGAGATATATCTTTTGCAATAGAAAAAAATATATCAAATGAACAAATTGCACTTGCAATTAAAAAGTCTGCCAATGCTAAACTGTTTAAAGGTGTAAATTTATTTGATATATATGAAGGAGAACATATTCAGGAAGGCTTTAAGAGTCTTGCCTACAGAATTACTCTGCAAGATGAAGAAACAACTTTAACGGATGAAATTATAAATAATGAAATGGCATCCATAAAGTCAGGATTAACAAAAAAATTCCCCGCAATAAATTTCAGATAAAATATTTTAAATTTAAACAAAAGCCCTTCTCAAATGAAGGGCTTTTGCGAATACCGGATGTAAATGAAAAAATTATTGAGAATTACATCCGAAAGCAATTGTAACTTTTTCTTTCGGGTTGACGGAAGAAACTCTCATACCGTTGGGGTCAACAAGATAAGAAATTTCATCACCCGTGTACTGGAATAAGCCCATAGTACCGG
>CAJONH010000045.1 GCA_905235825.1 Candidatus Gastranaerophilales bacterium | reverse complement strand
GAACCGTTAATGAGAGAATACATCAATAAAGAGAGTGAAGAATTACTTGTTTATTGTTTTTCGGGAAAACCTTTATATATTTTAAGGCTTTTATCGGGTCAAAGCGAAAAAACAACTTTATATGATGATAAATTAAATATAATTGATGATGTTTTTTCAATAGGAGATATAAATATTAAACAGCCTGCAGATAATTTAATAAAACAATCAATTGTTTTATCAAAGAAACTATGTACACCTTTCAATTTTGTACGTATAGATTGGATGGTATACAAAAATAAAATATATTTTGAAGAACTTACATTTACTCCTTATTCGGGATTTCACGGAAAAATAAATCCCGAATTTAACAATAAATTCGGTGAATTAATTAAATTGGAAAGGCTAAATAATGAATTATGATTTAATAGAAGGTTTATCGGAAGAAGAATTGATTAATTTATATGACGAAATTTTGGAAACTCCATTAATTGGAAGATACGGTTTTTATTTTTCTGAAGTTGTATGTGATACAGGAAGAGTTTTAAGAGATGTATATGTATGCACGGGGGCATTAGACCATTTTTCAACAAGAACACGACAAATTACGGCTTATGAGGACTACAGATTTACTTGTTATGAAATGGGGTGCGGCGGATACTACGGGCAGGGATGTAAAATGACCGGATATTACAGAGGAACATGCTGATTTAAGGTTTTCTAACAAATTTTATAGCAATTTATATTTACGTATGCGGGAATAAATTCCCGTTTTTTTTGATGCAATTTACATTTTGCAATTGTATTATATTGTATTCTTGACTTATATCTTTGCTTGTATGTCAATATAAAAAGAGTATTAAGGAGAAAATAATGGAAGAATTTTTAAAAGAAATACTAATGAAGCAAGCTCAGAAAATTGATTTACTTTTAATTGGTAAAACAATATTAGAAATAATTGTATTTATAATTATATTAAAGGTTGCAAATAAGGGTTTTCATCTGCTTTTTGAACAAATCATTTCAAGAATATCGGATAGTGAAACAAAAAAATTGTATATGACATTGAAACAGCTTGGAGTATATGTTATAGATGCAATAATCATATTGTTTTTCGCAACGAATATTTTAGGCAACTTTGGAATAGATATGAAACCCATACTGGCAACAGCAGGTGTACTTGGTGTTGCTGTCGGCTTTGGCGGTAAGAAAATAGTAGAGGACGTTTTTACAGGACTTACAATTATATTATCCGGACAATTAAGAGTAGGTGATTTTGTTACAGTTAACAAATCAACGGGAACTGTTGAAAAAGTAACTCTTACAATGATTGTTATACGTGCATTTAACGGTGATGTTCACTATTTAAGAAACGGTCAGATTGAAACAGTCATTAACCAGACCAAAAATTTTTCTTATCCTTTATTTAATGTAGGAGTGGCTTATAAATCCGATGTTGCTCAAGTCATGAGAATTTTACGTGAACTCGGTCAAGAATTAAAAGAAAATCCCGATTATGAAAGATTTGTTTTATCCGATATTGAAGTTCTCGGCTTAAATGAATTTCAGGATTCCGCACTGGTAATTCAATGCAGAATAAAAACTACTCCGCAGGAGCAGTGGATGATTAAACGTAAATTTAATCAAATGATAAAAGAGCGTTTTGATAAAGAAGGTATAGAAATACCGTTTCCTCAAGTTACGTTGTCTTATTTGGAAGGAAGTAAAGAATAATGATATTAGTAACCGGAGGAGCAGGATATATAGGCAGTCATACGGCTTTAAGTTTTTTAAATTCGGATTTTGAAGTTGTCATATTTGATAATCTTGAAAAAGGACATATTGAAACAATAGAAACTTTAAAAAAAGAAGGAAATTTACACTTCGTAAAAGGTGATTTAAGAAATTATGAAGACATAAGAAGTACTTTTAACCGATATGATATAGATGCGGTTATTCATTTTGCAGGATATATTGAAGTGGAAGAAAGCGTAAGAGAACCTGAAAAATATTACAATAACAATGTTGGCGGTGCTAAAAATCTCTTGGATGCAATGGCTGAATTTAATGTAAAAAATATGGTATTTTCTTCAACCTGTGCTGTTTACGGTAATCCGCAATATATACCGCTGGATGAAAAACATCCGAAAAATCCAATTAATCCTTACGGAAATTCAAAACTTCAAATAGAAAATTTGCTTGGTGAATACGATAAAAATTACGGAATAAAATCCGTAATTTTGAGGTATTTTAATGCATCAGGTGCGGACAGCAGTGCAAGAACAGGTGAATGGCATAATCCCGAAACCCATTTAATTCCGAATATATTAAAATCGGTATTAGAAGAAGGAAAAGTATTTAAAATTTTCGGAGATAATTATGATACACCTGACGGAACCTGTATTCGGGATTATGTAAATGTTGAAGATATGGCTATAGCACATAAAAAGGCTTATGCTTTACTTAAAACAAAAAATGAGTCAGATGTATTTAACATTGGAACATCGGGCGGATACAGCGTAAAAGAAGTTTTTGAAACAGTGGAGCGTGTAACGGGACATAAAATTCCTTATGAAATATGCGACAGAAGATCCGGCGACAGTCCGAAACTTATTGCAAATACATATAAATCAGAACATGTTTTAGGCTGGAGAGCTGAGAAAACTCTTGAAGACAGTATTAAATCAGCCTATGAATGGGCAAAAAAACTGTATAGTAACAAACAGTAAATTTATGAGCGTTATTTTTTATGTATAATATTTTTGTATAATTAATTCGGAGCAGATATGAATATAAATAAACATTATTTAGAACTGGAAGACAGCTATTTATTTTCAACAATAGCAAAAAAAGTCAATGAGTATGCACAAAAAAATCCGTCAGCAGATATAATAAGACTTGGAATAGGCGATGTGACGCTTCCATTGGCACCTATAGTAGTTGAAGCAATAAAAAAAGCTGCCGATGAAATGGGTAAACAAGAAACATTTAAAGGCTACGGACCTGAGCAGGGATATGCATTTCTCCGTGAAGCAATACAAAAATATTATTTACGTAAAAATGTATCTGTTGAAGCTGATGAAATATTCATATCAGACGGTGCAAAAAGTGATTTAGGCAATATTTTAGATATTTTTTCACTTGATAATACGGTGCTTGTACCGGATCCGGTTTATCCCGTTTATGTAGATACAAATATAATGGCAGGCAGAAAAATTATATATGCCGATGCTAATGACTCAAACGGATTTTTACCGCTGCCGGATGATAAAATTAAATGTGATATAATTTACATTTGCTCACCTAACAATCCAACGGGGGCCGTCTATACAAAAGACGGATTAAAAAAATGGGTAGATTATGCACTTAAAAATGATTCCGTAATTCTTTTTGATGCAGCTTATGAGTGTTTTATAAAATCGGAAGATTTACCAAATAGTATATATGAAATAGAAGGTGCAAAAAAATGTGCAATAGAGTTTTGCTCTCTGTCTAAAACGGCAGGATTTACAGGCACAAGATGCGGTTATACGGTTGTACCTAAAGAACTTGTAAAACAAAATGCGGTCTTAAATAAATTTTGGGTAAGAAGACAAACAACAAAATTTAACGGTGTTCCATATATTGTACAAAAAGCAGCAGAAGCTGTATTCAGCGAAGAAGGGCAAAAACAAATTAAGAAAAATATTCAATACTACAGTGAAAATGCAAAAATAATTTCCGACACAATGGATAAATTGAATATTTGGTACACGGGAGGCAAGCATTCCCCTTATATTTGGCTTAAATGCCCGAATAATATGACAAGCTGGGAATTTTTCGATTTTCTGTTGGAAAAGGCAGCTATTGTAGGTACACCGGGAAGCGGCTTCGGCAAAAACGGTGAAGGATATTTCAGACTCACTTCATTTGGAAATAAAGAAAGAACCATTGAAGCGATGGAACGTTTTACTAAATTAATAAATAAATAAGATAAATGGGCTGTCTAAAAGTCTGATTTTTGACGAAATCAACTTTGATATACTTCCCAATTCCTTTGTAATCAAGTGTAATCACGGGTGCAAATAGCAGTACATAATAAAAAATAAAGAAAAATTTCTAAAAAACAAACAAATGTTTGATATTGTAAAATTTTTTTAGAAATCATAAAAACAGCGTTGAAAAAACAGTCAACAAATACCCTCAAAACCCTTGTAAAATCGCCTTCTAAAAACTCCT
>CAJONH010000044.1 GCA_905235825.1 Candidatus Gastranaerophilales bacterium | reverse complement strand
CCGATAGAGCAACAGAGCAAGCCGAAATAGCGAAACGCTATGCAAACATGGCAGTATCGGGGCAGATACAGGCAGACTGGGAGCAGACAAATTCTGATGCTGTTGATTATATACAAAACAAGCCTGATTTTATAACAAAAAGCGAAATAGAAAATTATATAAAAGCAAATAAAACAAATATAATTGAATATTTTGAGTTTTATATGTTTGATTGGTCAGAAACGGAAAATAATTTTTACGAATATAAAAAAGAGGACATATACGGAGTATTCGGTGTATATAAAAATGAAAACGGAAGAAAAGTAAATGTATTAAATATCGATATTGAAATAAGCGATGAGGGGGTTATATTAACTTCGCTTGAACCGTTTGACGGATTTATATTCGGGATAAAATCCGAAAACCATTCAGAAGAAGAAGGAAATCAAGATGATGAGTTTGAGGAAGATGAAGACGATAATGAATTTAGTGAAGAAGAACTTGAAGCACTAATCATTAAAGATTTTGATGAATTTTAGAATCTCGGGCAATCTAAAATATTTAAAAATAAAAAATTCACGTGAATAAAAAATACAGGCAATAAAACAGAAAGGACAAAAACATGCCAAAAGTAACAAATGCAGAGCTGAAAACATTGCTCGAAAACAATGCAGCAACAACGAATGCTAACTTTAAAAAAGCGAAGCAGGGTTTAGAGGGTAAAGTTGACAAAGTTGAAGGAAAAGGCTTATCAACCAATGACTTTACAGAAGCCTTACAGACAAAGTTGAACGATTTACCTACGAATGCGGAATTAACAGCAGCAATTTCAGCAGCCGTAGCGAATGCGAATCATTTGAAAAAAGAAATTGTTCAGACACTTCCGGAAGCAGCAAATGCCGATGCTAACACAATATATATGATTTCAGCAGCAGACGGCACAACGGGTGATGCTTACGATGAATACATATTGATAAATAATGTGTTTGAAAAAATCGGTACAACGAGAATTGATGTTAATTCATTGCAGGCAAAAATCACATCAACAGCAAAATTAGATGCTGATTTAGTTGATGATACAAATTCCACAAACAAATTTGTAACAGCTGCGGAGAAAACAGCAATTGCAAATATTGATGATACCGTAAACAGTGCATTAAACACGGTGCTTGCGGGTTTAAGCATAACTGCGTGGGATGATATAACAATTAATGATTAGTAATCAAAAGCGGAGTGAGTTTTTAAACTGCTCACTTCCGCTTTTTAAAAAAGAAGGAAACAAAAGTGACACAATCATTTACGGAAACAATCGAGAATAATTTTGAAGCGGCAAAAAGTGAGATTGAAACAATAAAATCAACCTATACACCTTTAAGTACAATTCAAGGGATTAATCAATTAATTTCGACATTAAACAGCACGGTAAATAAAACAATAACAGTTTTAGCATCATCAGGAACAATAGCATTAAGTGATAACAGCGAGAATTATTGTGCGGCAACGGGGAGTATAGTTTTCAGTCTTCCTGCGGTAAGTGATACAATAATAAAACACCGAATTGAAATTGAATTATATATGGCATCTGTGCAATCAATAAATGTAGGGCTTGGCGACACACCGAATTATTTCAATGAAGCGGAACCTAATTTATCAAAAGCAGGAGTATACAATTTATTTTATGAATACTCAAGAGCAAAAAGTGCGTGGATACTGGGAGCAATCCCCATAGGAGAAGCAGAATGATTGATTTTTTTAACAAGAAAAAACTGTTGGTTTCATCTAAACGTGAATATACGCTTATAGTGGTAACATCTCCCGATAATGCCGTGTGTGTAATGACTATTAACGGGATTAGTTACACTACGAAATCTGTTAAAGTTGAAGAAGGAACTTATATAACTGTTACGGTATCTTATTCGGGTACAACAACAAAAACATACAGCCTGGAGCTTAAT
The DNA here is from genome assembly GCA_905235825.1 of Candidatus Gastranaerophilales bacterium. Lineage (GTDB taxonomy): Bacteria > Cyanobacteriota > Vampirovibrionia > Gastranaerophilales > Gastranaerophilaceae > Avigastranaerophilus. The sequence goes on along the minus strand of CAJONH010000044.1, from coordinate 144 downwards.
CATAATACAACTCTGACATTTACAAGAACATCAAGTTCAAGTACATCAATCGAAACATGGACACAGCCAACGTTAACAGCAAACGGCACTTTAGGAAGCGGAAGTTTTGCGGTTGACGGAACGCACGCCGGCAATTATGGCCCT
>CAJONH010000043.1 GCA_905235825.1 Candidatus Gastranaerophilales bacterium | reverse complement strand
GATAGTAAATCAAACATTCACCGATTTTGAAGCGATTTTTGTTGAAGACTGCGGAAATGATTCTTCATTAGAAATTATTGAAGAATATGCAAAAAAGGATAGCAGAATAAAACTTATAAAAAATAAAGTAAATATGGGAGTTTCTGCAACCAGAAATATTGCTTTGGATTATGCTAAAGGCGAGTATCTTATTTGTGTTGATCCTGATGATTGGATTGAATTAAATACACTTGAAGTATTATATAATGTATTTAAAGAACATGATGTTGCCAGTATTATATTTGATGCAAACAGGTTTAATGAATTTCGAAATGATTATGATTTCAGGACAATGTTCCATTGTCATTATGGCACTTTAGCTGTTACACCTTATAACATGCATAATTGTCCGCATTTTTATTGGGGAAAAGCGTATAAATTATCTGAAATAAAAAAATACGGGATAAAATTCGATGAAAATTTAGTTCTGTCAGAAGATTTAAGTTTTTTTTATGAATATTATACGTATAATCCTAATTGTTTAATAATTGAAAATATATTATATCACTACAGAATACGTGCAAATTCAATTGTAAGAAATGCCGAAGGAAAGCAGTTATTATTAAAAGATAATCAAATTAAAATTATGAGGTATTTAAATGAATTTTATTCAAAAAATTCATTTTACGAAAAGTATAAAATTGCTTTATTTAAACAGATTTGTTTACTTTTAAAAGAAAATTGGATGTATTTAACAGAGCGAAGTTCTGCATTGCAATATACGTTAGATATTCTTAATGAACTTGATTTTTATAATACATTTCAAGAATATAATTATAAATTAAATCCTTTGGTTTCTGTTATTTTACCGATAAGACGAGATTTTAGTAATATTACAAAAATCTTAAAAAGTATTCAAACTCAGTCATATAAAAATATTGAACTTATTTGTCTTTCTAATAATGAAAATATGGTAAATATTTTAAAAGAATATACTCAAAAAGACAGAAGAATAAAAGTAATAGAATGTGATGATTTTAATTATGAAGATAAGGGTTTAAAAACTGCAAAGGGCGACTATATAATATTTACTAATGAACTTACATCATTTGAACGTAATTTCATCAAAACAACAGTTGATACATTTCAAGAAATGAATGCTTCGACTTTATTAATGAAGTCCGGTATATTTTCTGCAAGTGATAATGTCGGTTCAGGTTATTTATCAATGAATGAAACATTAAAATCAAAAATAGAAGAAGGTAAATTATTACCAATATTTAAGAAGATATTATTAGAAAAATACGATAATAATACATCAACACTAACGGAAAAATATTCTGATTTGTTTTTAATTGATGAATTTTGTGCAGCAAAGTGTGAGGTTTATAAATGAGATTTTCAATAATTATACCGGTTTATAATGCAGAAAAATATATACGTCAATGTGTAGAAAGTGTTATTAATCAGACATTTACCGACTTTGAGGCTATATTTGTAGATGATTGCGGCAGTGATAATTCTATCAAAATAATAGAAGAATATGCCCAAAATGATGATAGATTAAAAATAATAAAAAATCCGTCAAATAAAGGTGAAGGCGGTTCAAGAAATACTGCAATAGATAATGCTTCAGGCGAGTATATCATTTGTTTGGATCCTGATGATTGGTTTGAATTAAACACGCTTGAGGTATTAAATAATGAAATAATTAATAAACCTCATATAGACAGTATTTGGTTTGACGGAAATAAATATTATCAAGAAACGGGTACTTTTGATGAGAACTCGGTTTTATCTTGTTGTGCAGGATATATGGAGTTATATCCCGAAAGGCTTGTTAAATTATCAGGATATTCGTGGTGTAAGTTATTTAAAACATCTTCTGTTAAGACTACAGGTATATACTGGGGAGAACGAATTTTAATAGGCTGTGATGATGAGTTTGCATATAAATATTTTGCGGTAAATCCTAAAAATTCCTATGTCATTGAAAATAGATTGTATAATTATAGAGTTCATTGTAAATCAGTAACAAATGAATCCTCCAGAATGTTTGAAAAGGCTTCGGGTTTGGTTTCTATTTTAAGAAATTTAAAAAATTTCTATACGAAAAATAATATATATACTAAATATAAAGTCACTGAATTACAGTTACTCAGGAAATATACCTCCGTAGGCAGAGATTGGTGTGTTCCTGAAGACAGAAAAAATTTTTACGGATTAATTAAAGATATTTATAAAGAGTTGGATTGTCTTGAAAATTTTAAAGAATTTAATACGCCGATAAATCCTTTATTTTCTTTTGTTTTACCAATAAAAAATGAATGCGGAAATATAGATAAAATAATAAGAAGTATTCAAACACAATCTTACAGAAATATTGAATTAATTGTTATATATAATAATGATGCAAGTATACAAAGTACAATAAATGAATATTGCAAAAAAGATAAAAGAATAAAGTCTTTTGGAATAAATAATTTCAATGCTGAAGAGTTTGGAATAAAAACTGCATCAGGGTATTATATTTCATTAATTAATGAACATACACTATTAGATAAATATTTTGTCCAATCAATAATTAATAAATTCAATGACAATAATTCACCAAATATTCTTGTTAAATCTTCAACATTTTCATACGATGACGGTATAAATTGCGGGTTTACAACTATCGATGATAAAATAAAATCTGCAATAGATGACGGAAAGATATTGCCTGTGTACAAAAAATATCTTTTGAAGCAAAACGATTATAGTACATCTGCCCTTGTTGATAAGTATTATGATGCCTATTTAATGTATGAAAATTATGTAAAGAATTGCGAGGCATAATATTATGCCGTTTTTTTCTCTCATAATTCCTGTTTATAATATGGAAAAATATATTCGTGAATGTGTTGAAAGTATTGTAAATCAAACTTTCACGGATTTTGAAGCGATTTTTGTTGATGATTGCGGTAGTGATAATTCAATGAAAATAGTTGAGGAATATGCAGATAAAGATAAAAGAATAAAAATTATAAGAAACGGTGTAAATAAAGGAGTTTCAGCATCAAGAAATGCTGCTTTAAATTTCGCTTCCGGTAATTATGTTCTATGTATTGATTCCGATGATTGGATTGAATTGAATGCTTTGGAAATATTTAACAATCAATTAAAAAAAGATTCTACCATAGACAGTATTTGGTTTGATGTATATAAATATTATGATAATACCCATTCTGTCGATAAAGATAAAATAAACGGATGTTCGGACGGATATATGTATATAATTCCTGAAATGATTACAAAAGTTCCGGGATTTTCCTGGGGAAAATTATACAGAACATCAATTTTAAAAGATGCGGGAATTTATTGGCCTGAAGAAGTTCGTATGGGTGAAGACGGAGAATTTAGCTGTAAATTTTTTGCTATTGCTCCTTTTAATTCCAAAGTTATGGAAGACTGTCTTTATTATTACAGAATAAACGATATATCGGCTTGCAGCAATTTACCAAAGGGTAAATTTAATCAAAGCGATTATTTTAATATAACGACAAACGTTAAAAATTTCTATACGGAAAAAAATATTTATTCTAAATATAAAACAACTTTGCTCCAATTAATGAGAAAAAATATATCAAATTGCCGATTTTGGTCAAATAATATGTACGATAATTTTCTAAAATTAACTGGAGAAAATATGAAAAATATGGATTTTCCCAATGAATTTAAAGAATTTGATTATCCTGTTAATCCCAAAATATCATTGATATTTCCTATTCGTGATAATTCTCTTGATATAGAAAAAATAATAAAAAATATACAGCATCAAAAATATAAAAATTTTGAATTAATATGTCTGCATAATAATGATGAAAATATCAGAAATATATTAAGTAATTATTCTAAAAAAGATAGAAGAATAATATCCGTTGATTATAATTCATTGACCGAAGAAAATATAGAAATAAAAAATGCAAAAGGATTTTACGTAATGTTTATTAATGAACATACGATTTTACAGTATAATTCTTTAGATAATGTAATTAAAAAATTTATAGAAATAAATGTACCGTCCTGTCTTTTAAAATCACAAATATATAATAATTGTGACTATATAGGAGCAGGTTATATATCTCTTAACGAAAAGATTAAAAGTGCAATTGAAACAGGAAAAGTTTTGCCAGTATTCAGAAAAAAATATTTGGAAGAATGCGGATATAACATACTAAATCTTGTTGAAAAATATAAGGATATGTTTTTATTTTGATTTAAGTTATCATAAACTGATTAATTTTTCTCTTAATAAGTTCATAATTATTATTGAATGATATAATAAAAAAGAGGAATGTGTTCTTTTTTTACGAAAAAAAAGACGGGTAAATCCCGTCGTATCTACGTAAATATAGAATTTAAAAATCAATTTTTTTATAAGCTGGTATTTTATTTAGTTATCAGCACTGTTTACTGACCAACATTCTGTTATCAACAACCTGTTTGCCATCTATTTTTAAATACACAGCTACTAGGACAGGTACTGTTACATAAATATTGCGTATAAGCCCAGCCATCGCTGTCATGACCTGCCGTCCATGTTTGACCGTTATATCTGTTAACAACATTTTCATAAACGGTTCCGACAACACTTTGACCCGATGCGGCACGAACTATGGCACGAGGACTCCAATCGGGACTGTAGTCCCAGTCCATTAGTATTGTACTTCCATTATAACAGCACCAATGTTCACCGATTAAATCGGGACTTTCAATAATATCATCATATAGTTTAATAATATCATCGTATTGTAAACCTTCTATTTCATCGATATTCAATTTTTTACTCCTATATCTATTAAATTACCAAGTTCGTTTTTTGTTTTATTATTT
>CAJONH010000042.1 GCA_905235825.1 Candidatus Gastranaerophilales bacterium | reverse complement strand
TCGAAAAAGCCACTCCGAAGTTCAGCGGTATCGGCTAGAAAGAATTATAAAAATAATGAAAAAAGACTGTCTAACGACAGTCTTTTTGATTGTAATAAAATACAGGACAAGGCAAAGAAACTCTCCCGATAAAAAAACGATGTCAAACAATTGATTATATAAACTGATTAAGTTAAAATTCTTCTTATGAAAGAGCAAATATTATTAGAAATAATAAAAAACAGGCTGGATAATTCGTCTTATATAGGAGATGATTGTGCTTATCTTGAAGAATTAAATATTTTTATTACGCAAGATACACTTGTTGAAGATGTACATTTTTCACGTCATACAATAAGTCCTTATCTGTTGGGTCGTAAATCAGTCAGTGTAAATTTAAGCGATATTGCCGCTGCCTTAGCAGTTCCCAAATATATTACGGTATCTTTGTCTGTTCCCAAATTAATCAAAGAAAATTTCGCCGATGAATTATACAGAGGAATAAATGACATTTGTAAAGAGTATAATGTTAATGTTATTGGCGGAGATATTACAGGCGGGGAAAAAATTGTAATATCTGTTTGTGCGATAGGTAAAAAAGTTTCCGAGTATATAACCTCAAGAAGTTTTGCACAAAAAGGCGATTATATTTTAGTTACGGGTAATTTCGGTGCAAGTGCCGCAGGTTTTCATTCTTTATCAAATTTCCTTTATGCGGAAGAATGTTTAATTAATGCACATTTAAATCCTGCTCCGAGAATTAAGGAAGCATCAATTATTTCAAAATTAATAAACAAAAATATTGCTGCTATGGATTGTTCCGACGGATTAGTTGATGCCCTGTATAAAATATCATTGAGCAGTAAACATTCGGTTAATATTGACATAAATAAAGTTCCCGTATTACAGGAGTTAAAAAATTACACAAAAAGAAACAATATTGATTATAAAAAATTAGTAAAATGGGGCGGAGAAGATTATGAATTAATGTTGTGTGTTGATGAAAAAACATATAAAAATCTTAATTCGGAACTGTTTACCCCCATAGGCAGAGTTCTTAACAAAGACAATAATCCTTCTATTATAATTACGGATGAAAATAAAAAAGAATATATAACAAAAGAAATTTTTGAAAAAAACTCATATAACCATTTTTAAACTATATTTTTATTTCAAAAACAGTTTCTTTTTCTGTTGAAGCAATAAGAATTATATCACCATCAACACTTTGTAATTGTTTTTTACAAAATGCAAGACCGAGTCCGTTTCCATGCTCTTTAGTTGTAAAGTTTTCTTCAAAAATTCGTGACTGAATATTTTCAGGAATTATATCACCGTCATTTTTTATAAATATAATATTATCTTTTATACTTACAAATATGTTTTTTGCGTGAGCATCAACAGCATTAAATATAATGTTTGTTACAGCACATTGAACTTTTACTTTATCGGTTGTAACAGTGTTATCTTCTGTTTTATTAAAAAACAATTTAACTCCGAAACTTTCCATTCTTAATTTACAAAGCTCCAATGCTTCTTCAATTAAAAGGTTCATTTTAATTTCAGTTTTTACGGGTTTTGACATACACCTTAAATCATTTATTAAATAGGAAATATTTTCTGAAGCATTACTTATATTTTTTATAGCATTTTTGATTGATTGCAGAATTTCTTCTTCACCTTTAATTTTTTCAAAACGTCTGTTTGCTATTGTTGAATATAAATTAATTATTGAAAGATGATTTTTTATTTCGTGCGAAATAAATTTAGCTTTATTTGTTATTATTTCAGCTGTTTGAATTGTATTTTCATCATTTACCAAACTGTTTTTTTCATTTTGATTAAAAATATATTCTTCATTTTTATCATTTAGCATCGATGCTATGCTTTGTACCGATTTATTCATAGCCATATTTTCACGTCTGTCGGGTACATATTTTTTTAACAGACTGCTAATGTCTTCTGTTGAATTGTCTGCAATAATTTTTGCAATATCAAGTATTATTCTTGAATTATATAAAAGGCAAACTTTAGAGCAGTCTTTTATTTCACTGTCAGAATAATCCCAAATTAATGCAGCAGAATACCTTCCCCCCAGTACGACTATAAATTCAGTATTATTCCAAATTTTATTTTTCTCTAAATTTTTATATTTACTATCTATATCGGTATCAGAATAATTAAAAATTTGTATTCCTGAAATTGCAAGTCTTTTTATATAAGATGCTTTATCTTTCGTATCAAATGTTCTTAATAATACAACAGCTTCTATTTTTTGATTTTGCCACAACGGCTCCAAAATTGCACGAAAGAGACCGTTAACGGTCTCTTTACGCTGTGTTCTGTCTGAATATTCATATATGTAAGTAAGTAAATTATTGTATTTTTTTTTCATATATTTTTAAATAGCCATCTTTAATTTTTTTCTGCTTGAAAATCCGTTATTTATGGCATATAAAACAGCTTGTGTTCTGTCGTTTACCTGTAATTTTTGGAAAATATTATTTACGTGTGTTTTAACTGTTGTTTCACTTATAAATAACTGATTGGCAACACCTTTATAGGTTACACCTTTTGTTAAAAGTTCAAGCACTTCTTCTTCTCGTTGTGTAAGATATTGAAGTAAATTTTCTTCCGGTTCGCTTTCAGTTTTTTCTTGTTTGCTTGTCTTTTGGAAATATTCAAAAAATCTTGAAGAAAGACCTGAGGGTAAATATATTTTACCCTGTAATACTTCTTCAATCGCAAAAATCAATTGGGCTGACGCCATTGTTTTTAAAATATATCCTTTTGCACCTGTTTTCATCGCTCTATAGATTAAATCAGGATCATCATATCCTGTAAGTGCTATAACCTTAGTATTTATGTCTAATTTATCAATTTCAGAAATTGCGGTTAATCCATCCTTTTCCGGCATATTAATATCCATTAATACAATATCGGGCTGATATTTTTTTATTAAATTTATTGCAATATCGGCATTTGTAGCAGTAGCTTCAACTTCAAAATTGGTTTCCGTATTAATTAATTCTCTTATTCCTAATAAATGGTCAAAATTATCGTCAACAAGAACGATTTTTATTTTTTTTGTAATACCCATTGTCCTTCTCATATACACCCGTTCTCCCTCTGTTTACCTTGCTTATATTATTAATATAACCTTATCGGCATGGGGACTCATCCATATAAAGTAGGATATTTAAATGATAAAAGGTTTAGATTGAGATCTAAACCTTTGGATTAATATTTGATTGTGCTGCTAATTTTTTTTGACGTGCTTTCTCTTTTAAAATTTGATATTTATTTGGCTTCTTTTCTCGTTCATTTTCAGTATAATCAGCTGCCTCCGGCTGTATTTCGGCCGGTATAAATTCCTGTTCCTGTTTTGTTTCTTCTTTTTCCGTATTATTTATTTCATTTTCTTCATCAGGTATATCTAATATATTAAAAATCGGTTTTTCGGTTTGTTCTGAAATATTATTATTTTCAATTGCAATATTTTCAACTGTTTTTGATTCGGGTTTAGAATTTTGTATTATAGTTTCTGACTCCGTTTTTTTAACTTCTTTATCTGATTTTTTTATAGTATTTTTCTTTCCTGTTTTCTTTTGCACTTTTATTTTTTTATCTTTTTCTATTATTTCGGTTTTATTGTCTTTTATTTTTTTTACAGTCTTTTCTGCTGTATATATGTCATTCATTTTAAGCTGAGTTTCATCTGATTTTATTTCACTTATTTTCGATATAAATAATAAATCATCATCATTTTTAGAAACACAAACAATTATCGGATTTGCCGAAGCTAGTAGTGTTGAAATATTTGTATCCGAAAGATTTTGATAATTTAATGCAATTAAAGTCTTTATTTTGTTTATTATATTTTCATAAGTACCTAAATTAAGTCCGAATATAAATGAAGAACATCCGTATAAAATCTGCTCTAATATTTTTACTACTGTTCGTATATCAGGATTAGGAATAATATTTATTACTCCGTTTAAATTATTAATATCACTGTCTATATCTTCAATTATTCTTGAATTTTCTTTTTTTATTTGAGAATTTATATATTCGGCAATTATCAGCTTATCGAACGATTTACTGCTGACAAGTATAATATTTCTATATTTTTTTATTTGTTCAATAAGATACTCTCTAATTTCATTTGAATCTGCAAAAATATCTTCTATAGGAAATTCCTGTGTATTTCTTTCTTTTGTTTTAATAAAAATGCTGTTTTCATTTTTATTTTTTTTTAGTCTATCCTTAATTTTCATCATTTAATCCCTGTTAACCATACATTTTGCAAGTTCAAAATACGAATTAGCTATTTCAGAACCTTCTGCCGCTTCTTTGATTGTAGTATTACTATTCAAAGCATTATTTGAAACAGTATAATTTTTAGGAATTTTCCAAAATATTTCACGTCCCAAAGATGTTTGAATTTTTTCTATTTTGTAACTATCACCGGCAGTATATTGATTTAAAATAATTTTTATATTTTTATCTTTGTAATTATTATCAAGCACATCTTTTATTCTATCAAATGAGCTTATTAAGGGAAGAACCAAGCAAAAGACTTCATCCGAATAATTTATTATTTTTTCATCTTCTATAGTATTATCATCACTATTTATATCGATAAAAATATATTTAAAATTACGTTTAAGGATATTTAAAGAATTCTCTAATTTATCTTTCTTTACAGTACCTGTTTTATTTTTTGCAAAACTGTTTGCCATAATATAAAGAGAAGATTCTTTATATTTTGATACAGTAGATAATAAAGCCGGAGCATTATCTTCCGTTAAATTGTTGATATAATAATTTGTATTATGCATTATATTTGCATTTAAAAGCAGAGAAATACCGTCCTGTGAACAATTAAAATCAAGCAGTAAAACTTTTTCGGAAGAAACATCGGCTGTTTCTTTAGCAAGATTTATTAAAAATCCTGATTTCCCGTCACCCTTATGATTTGAAATTGCCGTAAATATTTTGCCTATTGAATTTTTATTTGTTTTATGTATGTATTTTTCGTAAATAGATTGTACTGTATTAATGAAATCCGATTTTATCAATGGTTTTATAAGAAAATCCTTTGCACCTGCTCTGAATGACTTAACCTGTAAATTTGCACTGCCATTATATGACATTGCTATTATTTTTATTTTTTTGCTGCAGCTGTATTGTGAAATTTTATCATATATAGTATTATCTGTATCATTAATATTTACTATAACTATTTTGGAGGTTGAATTATCATCTAACATATCAGAATTAAATTCATTATATTTTTGAATATTACAAGGGAAAGTCAACCCGCCGAGATAACTCTCGATAAGCGTACTTGTAAGTTCTTCTTCATCAAAAATTATTATTTCAATATCATCCATACAATTATTCTACAACATAAAATGTATTTTTGCCTACTTATTTCATATTAATCTGCATATTTTTCCTGATAGATATTTCGTAAATTTTCTATCTCTTTATCAACATCAATATATTTTAGACCTTCATTGATGTTAATATGCGGTCTGACAGCATTTTTTGGAAATTTAAAATAGTCACCGAAAAGTTTTTGCAAATATCGTTCATAATTATTTGGTGCGTAAAATTCAAATTCTTCAAATTTTAACCGTTTAAGAGGAAATACATCGTCATATTTAAAATTGGGCCATTTACCGGGTTCATGAAAATCTATTCCCAAAAAAATTGTATTTCTTTTAGGCTCATTATTTTCCAAGACTACTCTTTGGGTATATTCTTCTAACTCGTGCCATACCCAAGGCAGCCCCATTGTTAAAAATTTTCTGTAATAGATATTATTAAATTCAATATTGTAATTTTGCATTTTTTTTGTAAAACAAATTTCTTCTTCCGGTGTTTCAATATCTTTGTAGTAAAAATCATAAGGGAAAAAGTCTATCTGTACGCTTGAATTTTTAAAATATACTTTTCCTATAGTTGCACCTGTAAAAATATGCCTGTTTACCTTTATATTATCATAAGAAGCTAATTCTGCAGATAATACTTTTCCTGCATTATTAAAATCTTCTCTTAACATACCTATATCAATATCATCATCCCATGGAACAAAACCTTTATGTCTTACCGCTCCTAATAATGTTCCACAGTCCAACCAATAATTGATATTATTTCGTTCCAAAATTTTTGTTACTATTTTAAGTAGAATTGTATATAAAATTTGAGATTTTCTTGCAAGACCTTTTTCACAAGGTAAATTAGTTATATCTACATAATTATTTAGTATATATTCTAATGAATCAACCTGCATTCTCAACTCATTTATGTTATCTTCCGGCATTATTTTACTCCAATTAATTTTATTACTTTATATATTATTTCCCATATTTTAAAAATACTATCTAAATTCCCAAAAATAATCTTTTTTTATAATATTCATCAATTTCACCGTTATATAAAGTTTGTTCTGTTAAAATATCATATTTAACAGAATTGAAACAAACTGATGATGTTTCAAAATCAATAACGCAATACTGTGCATTATTATTAAGATTTCTCGGCTGTCCTATAGAACCGGGATTAATAAAAAGAGTTTTGTGTGATTTATCTTGATTAATTGTTGTTCTGAATGATGAAATATGAGTATGACCTGAAATTACAAAATCGTATTCGTTATAATATTCTTTTGATATTTCTTCATCTTTCATCTTTCCCCAATAAATATCATTTAAATCACCATGAATAAAAAGAACCTTTTTATTACATATTTCAATTTGTCTACAGCTGTCTTCCATTGAATTTATATAATCAAAAGAATTTTTATTTAAGATGCTTTTTGTATAATCATTTGCAGATTTTCCTCTTTGTGAAGAAAATCTTTCATATTCAAACCCTAAAATTGCTCTTTCATGATTTCCTTTTATATTTACAATAAAAGGAATTTCTTGAAGTTTCGATATTGTTTCATTTGGACGCATACCGTAATCAATACAATCACCCAAATGAATAAAATTAATATCGGTATACTTTAACTCACAATCTTTTAAAATAGCCTGCAATGCTGTCAGATTTGCATGTATATCAGAGAATATCGCAGCTTTCATTATTATTCCTTTAATTGAGGTTCTATAATATTTTTAATTATAAAAGATGCTGTTTCTTCTATTTTTTCATACGGAACTTCTTTTACTATATCGACACCAAAAGCATTTTTAACTTTTGAAACAAGTTCGTTTGTATAAAATAATGAACCGTTTTCAATCTTTTCAATTCCGTCGAGATAAATAGATTTTCTGTTAGCCTCCAACATCTCATTTTTAGAAAAATATTTTTCATAAAAACTTGCTTTTGCTGATTTACCGTTAATTATAACAGGATAACCTCCTATATTTCCAACAACACCGGGAGTATGAATTATTTGGTCTGCTCCAGTTTTTAAAGACATAATTATTTTTTTTATAATTTCAAAGTTACTGCTTGCATTCATCATATTTCTTTTGGAATCAACAGGCATAGCAATAGAACATCTTTTCCATATTTCATTTAAATCAATATTTACATCTTTACCGTTTTTCAAAATTTTGATTAACGGATTTACACCTTCTGTTTGACCTTCTTTACTTATAACTACATCATGGAAATGACTTGTTGCTAATATTACATTAAAATCAGAAGGATTTTTTTCTTTTAAAATTTCTGCTGCAGCCATTTTTATCCTTGGAATTAAATGGTTAAAATTACCGCTTCCAAAATCAGGATAATTTTGTCCTGCACTTTTTAGCCAAGGAATGACAGCATCGGAATATGATGTATTTATAACAATGGAATTTGAATTTGCAAGTTTATGTGCCTGCATTATATTTTTAATATATTTTATTGCTAAAGGTGCCCAAAGTCCGTATGCCCTGATATTTTTCCATGAAATAGTACCATATTTCAGTCCGCTGTAAACACGGCTTGAATTTACCACAAAATCAGGATTAACCTCGGTAAAGAAATTTTTAATGCTTTCTGTATTATCCAAATCCAGTTGTTTTATATAAATACTCTTTGTATTATTGTCACGAATTATAGATGCAACTTTTGAAATATTAACATCTTTCTCTGCTTTTTCAATATTTCTACAGCCTGCATATATTTCAATATCGGTTTCTTCCCATTTATTTAAATAATTAAGAAGATAGTTTCCAACACTTCCAAGTCCTATTATTGCAATTTTAATCGTTTTATTATTATCAATTTTGTCTTTTAATAAACTTAATTTTTTATTTAAAATGTCCATACAGCTTCTCCTTTTCAATGTATGTCTTCATTTCTTTGTAATCATCCAATGTATTGCAGTTAAACCATTCTTTAAACGTTATAACTTCCAAATTATTAAAATCAGTTTCTTTATAGTAGTCATTAATCGGAATAAGATTTGTACCCTTAAAATCTTCAATCCTGTAATTTTTAAGATTATTTTTAAGTCTTTTTATATCAGTGAATTTCCAAACCTGTCCGGAATTTCCCATAATTAAAAACGGTTCATCGACTTTTAAAATATTATGTGTAGTGTCGTAAAGATATTTTATTTGTTTTTTGTCGTTAACATAGAATATTACGGCTTTTCTTGAATCTATCAGCATATTATTTGCAGTTATTACATCTTTATTAATTCGGACAATTTTATCAAATGAAGGAGTATCAAAAATCAAATCGCCTTCAAGAAATATTAATTCATCAAAGTTTTCATTGGAAGCATCAATACCTAATATTAGACTATAACAGCTTCCATAATCAAAATAATGGTTATTATAAACAATTTTTAGAGGCAAATCAGAGAAATTTTTATTTAAATATTCTGCAATTTTACTATGTTGATATCCTGTAACAACAATTATTTCATCTGATATATCTTTAACAAGATTTAATTGATGTGATAAAGTTGTCCAATTTGAATTATAGTCAGAATATATTGCTTTATGTATATCATATCCGCAAGATTTTGAAAATCTTGACGAAGTTCCGGCGATTGTAATGACTGTAGATTTTTTCACACCAAAACTCCCGTACGTTTTTCTATGCAGTTTTTTAAACCTTGCTCAAGTGTGATTTCAGCTTTCCATCCTGTCCGATTTTGAATTTTTGAAACATTTAAAAGACGCCTTGCGGGATCTGCAGTTCTGGTTCCCTGAAATTCTATTTTTACATCAGGTCTATTCATAAGAGAAGCAATTTTTTTAACTAAATCAACAATATAAATTTCTTCCTGCGTACCTGCATTATATATTCCGCCATCTAAACTTTCTTCTGTTTCTAAAAGTTTAATAACAGCCATACAACTGTCATGATTATTTAGGAAAGTTCTTCTTGTTTCTTTTGCATTTTCCAATAATATAACTTTATTGTTATCCCTGATTGAATCTATAATATGAGGAATGATATGGTCACTATAAACTTCATCAGGAGAATAAACATTCGCAAATCTGATTGAACAGCCTTTTATATTTCCTTTTTCAACTGCATCTTTCATAAAAAACTCTGTTAAAAGTTTTCCTGCAGCATAACTTGTTCTTAATGATTGTTCAGCCGTTGCAAGTAAAATAGCATCATCTTCTTTTGTTCCGCCCTCAACCCAAGATTTCATCGAATAAACTTCACTTGTGGAACAATTAATATATTTCTTATAGCCGTTTTGAATACATCTTTCAAGCGAATTTTTCATACTGACTACATTTGTTAAAAAAGTACTATCCGGATGATAAAAATGTTTTGTATGAACAACCGCTGCACAATTTATAAAATATTTTTCATAATCTTTATAATTTTTCTCAACGAAAGAATATAAATCATCCATTTGGGATTTATTATTTATATCATATTCAAAAAATTTAAATTTTTCCTGCTTGTTTAATTCATCAATTAATTTTCTTGAACCGGCAAAAAAGTTATCAAATCCAACTATAAAATATCCTTTTTCTAACAAATATTCTGCGGTTTTAGCACCGGTCATACCCGCTGCGCCACTAATAACAACAACTCTATTCATTTATTCTCCACGTAAATTTTTCATAAATAACTCTTTGTTTTCTATGGGGGTTTCTTTAGGTCTGCCTAAATCACTTCTTGCACCGATTGCACATTTTATTTCTATAAGACTCAATTTATCCGATTTTTTGCAAAAGTTTAATTCTCTATCCAAATCCTGAAAATTATCAACGGATGTTGAATATTGATATCCGCAGGCATTTGCAATGGATACAATATCAATATTATTTGCAACCGTAGGCATTCCTCCTACTGTTTCATGCGAAGAATTATTAATAACAATATGAATAAGATTTTTAGGCTTATTGGAACCTATTAAAGCCATTGCTCCCATGTGCATTAATAAAGCTCCGTCGCCATCTATGCACCATATTTTTTTATCAGGTTTATTTAATGCAGCACCAAGTGCGATAGATGATGCATGTCCCATTGACCCGACAGTCAAAAAATCATATTTATGTTCTTCATTGTTTTTATTTCTTATTTCATAAAGTTCTCTGCTTGCTTTTCCCGTTGTTGAAATTATAGAGTCATCTTGCGAAACTTTTACTATATGTTCTATAACTTCTTCACGTTTCATCAAGTTATTATTTTTATATGAAATTTTTTTATCAAAGTTCAAAGCACCTTTTTTTATTATAAATGCAACAGAACGACCTTTTTTCAGTTGTTTTTCAAATTCATTCATTTCGTTTTTTAATTCATCAACAGTTGTTTCAGGTGCAACAACGAAATTAGCAATATCTAAATCTTCCAAAAGTTTTATCGTAATTCTTCCCTGATAAATATGCTGGGGTTCATCGTGTACATAAGGTTCTCCCCTCCAGCCTATAACAAAAATTTGAGGAATTGCATAAACATTATCGTTAGTTAATGAGGCAACCGGATTTATTATATTTCCTTCCCCTGAATTCTGCATATAAATAACGGGAACTTTTCCTGTTGCAAGGTAGTATCCTGCTGCAAGTGCAACACAATTTCCTTCATTTGCACATATTATATGATGATTAGGTTCTATACCATACTTATCCATCAAATAATCACACAATGACCTTAATTGTGAATCAGGAACACCCGTATAAAAATCTGAATTTATAACTTTTATAAAATCATCTGTTTTCATTATATTTATTCCTAATTAATTTCATCAATCAATGAAATTATTTGTTTTATAGGCATCAATCTATCATCAACCTCTTTTGCTCTATGATATTTTAATATATCTTTTGCAACATTTTCCATTGCGGGAAAAGCTGCCCTTGTAAGCTGGTTGGCATATATGACTATATTTACACCGTGTTCTAAAAGTTCTTCTTCTGTAATTGAATTAAAACTGGTCGGTACAACTACAATAGGAGTCGAATTATCAATTTGTCTGAATTTATCGCAAAATTCCAAAATTTCATCAGGAGTTTTCTTTCTGCTATGTATCATTATTCCGTCAGCTCCTGCTTGAGAAAATGCAGCAGCCCTTTCTATAGCATCTTCCATTCCCTTCTCCAATATCAAACTTTCTATTCTTGCTATAATCATAAAATCATCGCTGAGCTGTACTTTTTTGCCGGCCTTTATTTTTTCACAAAAATGTTCAATAGTATCCTGTGTTTGCTCTACTTCTACACCAAAAAGAGAATTTTTCTTTAATCCTACTTTATCTTCTATGATAATAGCTGAAACTCCCATTCGTTCTAAGGTTCTGACGGTATAAACAAAGTGTTCGATTAATCCGCCCGTATCACCGTCAAAAATAATAGGTTTTGTTGTAACGTCCATAATTTCAGATACCGTTGCAAAACGGGATGTCATATCAACAAGTTCAATATCCGGTTTTCCTTTTGCCGTAGAATCACATAGAGATGAAATCCACATTGCATCAAACTGGTCAAATTCACCATTATTTTCTACTATCGTCTTTTCTGCAATTAACCCTGTTATTCCGTTATGCACTTCTATCGCTTTTGCTATACCTCGAAGTTCTATTAATTGTTTTAATCTTTTTCTTCTGAATTCAGACATTCCTCTTTTTAGTTCATTTTTAGCATCAATTAGGTTTATGTGTTCATTTCTGGTATATGGTATATCAACAACCTTACCGCCATATTTATTCATTAATTCAACAACATTATCTCTGATTGCTTTTATCGGAGATGTCTGCCAGTTATTTCCGTGTACAACATAATCAGGCTTTAATTCTTCAATTATTTTGTTGTACATAACAGAATCCTGAACAACTACAGAATCTACACCATCTATATTTTTCACAAGCCACAATCTTTCTTGAAATGTAATTGTAGGAAATTTATTATATTTTACCATTGCCTTGTCACTTAAAACACCGACTATAACCTGTCCGTCATTTCCTGCCAATTTTCTTGCTTCTTTTATTATATTAAGATGACCTTCGTGTATTATGTCCGTGCAAAAACAAGTATATACTTTTACCATTACTTATAGAACCTTATACTATCAGCATTAAATTTCGTTTTTCTTTTTCATAATTTAAATTAACAATCATTTGATTATATAATATAATTCAGTTTTTGTCTAATATGTTACTTTAACTTATTCAGAACTTCCCGAAAACTTTCTATCGGTTTAAAATAGTACCCGCATTTTTCACTAATATAGCCTTTAAATTTAAATATTTCCTCGCTCGGATATTTTCGACAGATAGCTGAACGTTTATAATGTATTTTACAAATGCGTTTTTCTCTGTCAAAATTATTGCATTTAAATACCAAACCTTTTTCATCTTTATCTGTTATTTCAAGCGATGCATAAAACGGATGAAGTTTTTGCAGTGTTTTAAATTCTTCCTCATCTTTTATCATTCCAAGCTCGTGTTTAACGTGTATTTTACTGCAGCAGTCACCGCACCTGTTACATTTACCGTATCTGTAGTATGTCCGCTTTAATATATTTTTGTAAAAGAATTTTTTTATATTCATAATTTTTTTCCACTTTTATATAAATTATAATATTCATTACTGTTAAAACCGTAAATTCGTACTTTTTCTCTTTGTGATGATTGTATAATTGGAACTAAATTTGTATTTTGTATATATTTTCGATATTTATCGTTAACCGCTATATATTCCAGCTTCGGTCTTTTTTCGATTTCTTCTCTTATTTTTGATATATAGTCATCATCAAGTTCAATAAATATCCTGCTTTTGTATATATAACCGTCAAAATAAACTTTCCAAGTATCATCAAGCGTATATTTATAATCAATAAGCAAAAACTTTTCCCCTGCTCTTATATTTCTTTTATGTAAAAAGTCTGAAACTTCTTTTGTATTTGTAAAATTATACTTTATATATTCTTGTATAAATTTTATCGGATTAAAAACATAAGATGATACACTGAGGAATAATAATAAAGATACTTGTAAAATAATATTATCATATTTTGATTTTACATCCAAAATCATACAGCAAAAAACAAAAATAACGGTAATTAAAAAATATTTTTGATATGGTATACCGCCAAACCAAATATGTACAAAAATATATATCATAAATAATACAGAACAAAATAGTATTAAAAATGATTTGTAATTTACTTTCAATATCACACCGCTTAGCAGCATCATGCTTGCAATATAAATATATTTCCATATCTCTGAACATTGTAAAACCTTATGCATAAATAAAAATTTAAACTCACTAAAAAAAGAAAAAGTAACAGGCTCAAAAAACTTTTTTATCAGTTTGTAATTGCTTGTTAACATAACAGGAACATATAAATGAACCATAAAGCCTGAATAAACTACAAAAAATAATAAATTTAAAGATATTAAAAGTTTTTGTTTCAAAGATGAATGTTGAAATTCTTTTATCTGTTCATAAGCAAATAAAATCCATAATATAAAACTCGTTCCCCACATTAGTACGTGCGTTTGAGAAAGTAATATAATACATAAGGTATAAAGAAAACGGCTTTCATTTCGTTTTGGATATAAAACCGCTATTACAAACAGTATTATAGGTATAACCGCATAGTTTCTCGCTATTACAGGCATGAAGTACAACATTCCCGATGAAAAAACAAATAATAATTTTATAAAAAAATTAAATTTTGACTTAAAACAAAAAATACAAACAGAAAAAAATACGGCTAAAACCGAACTAATTTGCATTGTAATCAGCGGAAATCCGTTTTTTGCAAAGGGCATCAAAATTGCATACCATAAAAACGGATGCCCGTCATTTATTATTACATTGAATAATTTGGAATAATCATATTCTTTAACAAACCACCAAACACGAGCTTCATCTCTCCATATTTCGTGGTGAAACATAGTGAAAATAACAATTATTAACCAAAATATTACTAAAATATAATTCAGTTTTTTTGAGTTCATAATAATATTTTAAAATAAAATTTCTTATATGAAAATAAAAAAAGCCCGAAAATTGATACATCGGGCAACTACGTAAAATTCTTTTTTTATAGCAGGCAGATTGGTTAGTTTTCAGGTAAATTGTTGTGTCCGCTTTTTTAATAGCTGGCAAATTGGTTTGTTTTCAGGTAAATTGTTGTGTCCGCAATGCTCGTAAATCTTGCATTTGATTAGGCTTCGATTAGATTTTAGGCTGTAGGGTAGGCTTTAGCCTACCAAAATTTGTAATTTTTTGACTCGGTAGCCTAAAGTTTACCCTACTTGCTAAGTCTTGTCCTACTTGTTGTTTTTTATCGGCAAAACCAGACAATACCACGATCATAATATCCGTCGTAATAACCGACATATAACCTGTCACAGCTTCCTATGCCTTTACCGTTACAAATACTTCGACAATAGTTATCCCAATAAGAGGAATATGAACTTGCTCGACCGCAAAACACACCCACTCCAATATCGGCACTCCAAACCATATTACCTGATATTTCTTCTCTACAGCTGCATCCGCAGCTTAATAAAACCGTATCCTCAAATAAATATTCTATTTCATTTTCATTTAAGCCTTCAATTGTATCTAAATTCATTTTACTTTCTCCAATTTAATCAAATTTCCCATTTTTTTGTTCCAAATTTTATCGAACTTCATAAATCCCGAATACGGGGTAAATGTAAGTTCGTTAAAATAAAGTTTATTTTTGTATACAAGCCAATCCACACGCACAAAACTAAAATCTTTTGATAACTTGATTGACAAATCAAACGTTTGATTTATTAAATCATCCGCTTTTTCTTGTTTTATT
>CAJONH010000041.1 GCA_905235825.1 Candidatus Gastranaerophilales bacterium | reverse complement strand
CTGAAAAAACAAGAGAAAAATATTTAAAAAATTTGAAAATTGCTTAAAATTTTTTCATTTTTCTATTGACTTTTCTAACATAATCTCGTAATGACAGCTTTATTTTATTTTCTTTAGTTCTTGTTCCAAAAACTCTTGTAAATCCTCAATCAAGTTTTGTTGTTCAGTTTCATTTATCCTCATAAATTCACGCTTTGGAGTGTTCATATTACAAGAAAATCTCTTTCCTTTCTTACTTGTTTTATTTACGGTTTTATCACAGCCAAAGTTATGAGCTGCCGCATATTTTACATTTGTACCTACAATTGCTTCTGTTGCACTTGATGAAGCTACAATACTGCGTCTTAATCTGCCTTCAAAGCTCAAAATACTTCCCTGACCTTTTTTCTGTTTTAACCGCCATTTTTTATATTTATCGCTCCACGCTTGCCATTTATCACCTGTAAAAGTGCCTTCGGTTTCAAAGTTTTGGTCAACAACAAATTTTAAGCCTTGAGCAGCTTCACGCATTAAAGGTCTTAAATCGCTTAATTTTTTGGCTGATTTTTCCAAAAATTTTTGTACTTCTTTGGCTTGGAAGTCATATTCAAAAGTCTTTTTGCTCATTGTTTTTCCTTTCTTGTAAAACCGTAAAACGGAGTCGAACAACAGCATTTCAGGCGAGCGAGTTCTACGGTTTTACGCTGTCTTTGCCGTTAAGTCATCGGTGTTAAAGGTTGTGTAGTCAATTGCTGATTACTGTCTTTATGCAGGTGAGAATTATAAAATGCTCTTATTTCAACCATACTGCCCATAGCATCAGAAACATTCATTTTACTTGAAATATTTCCATCAGCTTGAAGTGTTTTTTGTGCTTTGATATCGCCTGTAACGTGCAGTTCATTCACATTTAAACAAAGCACATCAGCGGTTATAAATAACTGATTGCTATCAGGAATGTGGTAAATTTCAACACCGTCAGAAAATTTAAAAAATTCAGCACCTTCAAATTCTTTAGGCGGAGTGTCAATACTGTTATAGATTGCCCCTAAAATGGCACCTTCTGTCATATCGTCAGATAATACGGCACTAACGAGTGTACCGATTTCGGGCGTATAGCCTGATTTATTGTTGACCGTAAATAATTGAGGTACATCAAGCCAGTTTGTTTCAAAATCATCAAATTCTTTAATAATTATTTTGGCTTTATAGCCTTCAACTGCTGATATTATTCCTTGTATGTACATTTTTTGTCCTTTCTATTTTGTCTGTCATTGCGAGGCACATTAATATTTTGAGTGCCGTGGCAATCCGGCCGATACAAATTAAAATTCAAAACTCCAAAGAAACTTTATAATAAGTATGATTAGGGTAATTGAAAGCCCGTTAGTAAAAATTGAAAGCGGAATAATCCAACAAATTAAATCCATTAAATCATCAATATCAATATCATTTAACATTTCTGAATTTCTCCTTGTATTCTAAGTCCTGTACTATCAATAGTTCTTTTGCTGCTTTTGATGTGGTAAGTGCCTTCAAAACGTCCTATACCTGTCAAATTGAAGTTCACACCTGCCATAAATAGCGAATTAATTCCCCTCTCTTGGAGGGGTGCCGAAGGCGGGGTGGTTTTAACAGGCAATGAAACCTCAATATTTCCCGTAATTTCTTTAGAGCCTTGTTTTAAAGCACTATTAGCGATTTGAACAGCTTCATTTAAAGAATTACATTTTTTGTAGATATTCAAAGTATCTGTTATTTCAGTATTTCCAACAGCGGTATATGTTTTTAGGCTTTTAGATTTGCTGTCAAAATATTGAACTCTGCATTTACCGTATAATTTAGTTACGCTGTCAGAGAGCGAAATATTTTTGCAATCTGTTTTATCAAGTGTAAATAAAGGGTCTTGTGAAATCAAACTATCAATTTTTATAAAAGAAAGATAGTTGTTTTTAATATTAAAAATATAACCATATAATTTAGATACTCTTTTTAAGAAGGCAATATCACTTTCATTTTTTTGAACTATGCTACCTACTTTTTCCTCTCCGCCTTCACCCAAAACAGTAAAACCGTATCTTTTACCAATTTCATCAGCAATTTGTCTTAAAGTTTTTCCGCTGTGGTTTTTAATTTGGTTAGTACGAACAGAAAAATTTGTAGAAGTAGCAAGTGCTTTAATTGTTGCGGTATCACCCGATAAAGTGAAATCAAAAGTATTTTCATCAATAGTAGTTGTACCGCAATCAAAGGTAGTTCCGTCAAAGTCAATTGAGCAGGTTAATTTATCACCTTTATCGGGATACCAAAGCGAAGAAAAATAACCGTCAGAATCGTTCAAAGAAATATTTAATTCATCACTTTGCTCATCTTCAAAGTCGGTGAAAGAAAGTGAATTGAGGTACTTTGAAAAGTCCTTTGTGCAATCCTTGCCGTTATATAAAAGCGTTACTGTTGGTTTTGCTATCATTGTTTTTTTCCGTTATAGTCTTGTAAAAGTTTATCTGCCCCCCGTGCGGGGGAAGTGGCTCGACAGAGCCGTAGGGGGGGTATATAAATTACAATCCGGCCGATTTACATTTTTTTGTCTTTGATTTAATGCCATTTGTTTTAGGTTTTTTGTTTCTGTCGGGGTAAGTTCAACAAACTTTTTCCAACAGTCCGTTATATATGTATAATCTTGTCCTAAAAGTTTTATAGTTTCTTTATTCATTTTGTAATGTTCCTTTAAATAGGGTTTAAACTGTGTGTAAATTTTGGTATAATGTAGTTAATAGAATAAATTGATAGTCCCAATAAATCGTACAGGGCAATTTTGCTTTTGCATCAGTGTTATAGGGCATGACGAACCCACAATTTATTCTATTTTTTTGTAATCTTTTAGGTTCATAAAACTTTGATAATCAACCTTTCCAACTGTTGTAACTCTTGAAATAAGTTCATTTCTCTTTCTTTTATCCTTTAATCTGCTTTTTTGGTCGAAACGCACGCAAATTTTTATACACATTTCGGAATTAGGAATACGTTTTACAAAAGCAATTTGTTTGCCGTCTTTATAGGTGTAATCCTCGTAAATTTCATCGGGATTATTTATAATGTCATACACTTGTAAGTATTCCTCTTTTGAAAGAGCCTGTTTTGTGTTTTTATTAATTCCGCTGTGTCCTATTTGGCTGTCTTGAATAACAACAATAGGGCTTTGAGGTTTTATTTTTTCGTAAAGTTTAGGATTAATCCAGGTTAAAGTTTTTTCAAGTTCTGTATTTTTATAATCTTTTTCAAACATTTTTGAAGTCCATGTTTTAAAAGCCTGTTCTCTATGTGGGTTTTGAGCCATTTTAGATAAGAAATCAAGTTTAATATTTTCATCTAAATTTTTGACTTTGTTCCAGGCGGCGACATCAATTCCCCATGCAGATTTACCTACATTAGTTTCCCAGCCGGCATCCGGTACGAGTGTTCTTTCAATCCCGCCGTCATTGAATTTATAAGCAGGAATTTTCTTTTCCTCACCGCCCACCATTTTGCTGACTTCGACAAAATGGTTATCTGTGTTTTCCACTGTATAACCCATTCTTTCAACCTGACGTTTAGTAAGGTTTCTAACGTAACATCTGCAATTCCAGCCGTTTGGGGGATAAAAGTTTTGCCAGAAAGGGTCTGTAGATTTATACACTTTTAAATGGAGTGCTTTGTGTTCAGGTCTTGTACTTTCATCATTAACCGCCATATACTGCCAGTATGGGGCAAAGTCTGTTTCCTGCATTTGTTCAAGGTATCTGCCCGAAGCGTAAGCTGAATTAATATTGCTGTTGATAATAGTTCTTATTCTTCTTGGTGTACCTAATTCAACTTTTTTTGCATTTCCCTCGGAATCTACGTCAATCCTTGTACCTGTCCAGCCTTTACGTTCAAAAAGTTCTTTTAATTGTTTTTTTGTTTCACCGTAGCTTTCGCCTTCTTTTATTGCTTTATCTAAGATATTTTTAGTATCTTTTAATAAATCAATTTCTGTCATTTTAGCTACGGTAAAGGCTTTAGAATGGCTGTCCGC
This sequence comes from Candidatus Gastranaerophilales bacterium, assembly GCA_905235825.1. Taxonomy (GTDB): domain Bacteria; phylum Cyanobacteriota; class Vampirovibrionia; order Gastranaerophilales; family Gastranaerophilaceae; genus Avigastranaerophilus. Next base: position 6,250 of record CAJONH010000041.1, on the reverse strand, counting down.
ATAGACCTCGTGCCAGTCATAAGAGGTTTTAAGTCCTTTTGCTTCAAAAAACTCAATAACTTTTTCGGGCGGTTGATTAAATATTGATTTTAGTTCTGTTTCAGAAATATTTGTCATTTATTTTATTATCCTTTTGTTGTCATTGCGAACGAAGTGAAGCAATCCAGCTGATATTAATTATTTTTAATCGGCTGGATTACTTCGTCGTTATCACTCCTCGTAATGACAGATGATTGTGTGCTTAATCTTCCAAGTAAATTACTGATAAAAATAACCTTAGTCAAAGCCTGTTCAAGTTCTTCCGTATTTAATTCGGGGTATAATTCCGCTAATTTTTCAAGTGTTTCTTCCGCATCAGAAGTTTCGTTAAAAAACTTTATAACAGCTTCAATATTATTAGACATAACATTTTCAAAGTCTTTCAGGTCTGAAAGTTTATCTAACAGGTCAAAATCTGTACTGTCATTGCGAGCATAGCTTGCTATGCGTGGCAATCCATTATTTTCACTATCACTAAAATTCATCCTGTAATCATTTTTTTCAATAATTTCAAAATCATCTTCCTGATAGTTATAAGTTTTCATAATATATTTTTTTGAAAACTTCACACCCAAAGCAGCCACTTGATTATCTCTTTGTGCTTTTTCAATTCCAATGTCTTCATCCTTTAGAAATTCAAACACCGGAACAACATCATCATTAAAATTAATAATATTAATAAATTTAATGAGTTTATTCATTTCAGTTTCAACAAGAAGTTTATCTGAATTTATAATATCTTCTCTTACCTGCTCGTGAGTTTGAGAAGCTGCATAACTGCCTGATGAGCCTATATCTGTTGTAAGGGTTTGACCTAAAATAGCCTTAGAAATATTATTTTCGCATTTGGTAATTAAATCTTTATAAATATCGCTTGAGCCTGATGAACCTGTCTGCATAACTTCAACGCTGCCGTCAGAGGGGATTAAACCGATTGCATCCTGAACCATATCGGATAGAGTTCTTAAAAAATCGGTTTTTTCTTTATCGGTCATACTTCGGTCATATTTGCCGAACATATAGGGCATACCGTATTTTTCGCTGAATTTTACCCAAAATTCCATACCGCCGTTGATGAAAGCCACATTCCAAAAACATCTTGATAATATGGCTTTTCCGTAGGGATTGTAAAAATCGGGATTATTTCTTGGAAGCAGGAATTTCACATCATTTTCAAAATCGATTAATCTTTTCCCGCCTTGAGTTTTATCTTTAAAGAAAAATTCTCCGCTGCTGTTAAAATAAAACCATTCCTGCGGTTTTTCAATAAATTTAACAGGGTAAATATAGCTTCCGGCTTTTTCGTAGGTTATTTCGATAGGGCTGTAACCAAACAAGGGAGCATTTAGTATATTCCCTATTAAAGATAAAATATCATTGTTCTTGAATATTTCATCATAAAAATCAAAATTTTTAGAATTATTTGGCAGTAAATGCCAGTCTGAGCCTTTAGTACCTGCAATTCTTTGTTCAATGCAGGCACCCACCTGATAGTGATTAATCAAATCACGATAAACGCTGATATTTTTGCCTGTTTTTCTTAAAATTTTATCGGGGTTAGGGAGTTTATCAATATTTGAAAACCCTTCGGCATTTTTAGCATTTGCCCATTCATCAAATACACTTGTTTGTTTATTTAATTTAAATTTGAAATTTTTATTTTTGAAAAAATTAAACATTATTACCTCATTTTGCTGTCATTGCGAGCAATAGCGAAGCAATCCAGCTGATTTTTTAATTGTATTTATTGATAGTCTTGTTATTTTTATTCGCCCCTATTCAGAGGCGATTTAAGGCGGGGTAATTTTTGGGATGATAAAATATACGTATTTTTCTTTTCACCCGCCTTTTAAAAAGAGTTAAAAAGGTTTTAAAAATGGTTCTGAATAACTTTGTAGAAAAAAATAATTTTCAATTATCAATTATCAATTTTTCATTTATAAAAATCCTCTTAAATTTTTTATATCCAGTTCTGAAAAGTTCCCCGTATAAATATTTCTTTTTACTGTTCTAATATCGGGTTTAACGTACGGTTCATTTGTTCCTGCGTAGATTGCAAGGGCAAAACTCCAGAAGCGGTCAGCGTGCCCGTCGGTTTCACTTCTTTGAGCATCAAATCGGATTGCCCCTGTTGAAGTATTCATGCGTTTTATTGAATGAATATCGTTCTTTATATCTTCATCATCAGGTATTCTTATATTTTTATCCTGAAAAGCATATAAAAGTTTATATGCAAGTTCTTCTTTTGTTTTTTGGGTAAACATAACGGGTTCAACCATTCTTGAACCGTATTCATCTTTAAGTTCTTCCGATAATTGGTTTCCTATACCGGTTGAGTCAATAGCAAGACGGCGAGTGTTGTTTAAGTTCAAAACACTTTTTATTATTGATTTTTGGTCTTGATATTTAATGTTTTTGAGTTCAAATAATTTTCTTAAATAAAAAACGCTGCCGAGTTTTTCAAATACGCTAATTACGGATAAATCGTGTTTTCTTGCGACGTCAAAGCCGATAAACAAATCGCCTTTAATCTCTTGTAATTCTTTAATGCAATCTTCCGTACAAGAATTTATTAATTCAAAAGAGATAAAAGCACTTGCTTCATCAACGGCAACGCAGCAATATTCTTGAAGCCATGTTTCTTCATCGCCGCAGCCTTCTTTTAAATCATCAAGCCATTGTAAGCGTTCCTGTTCCGTTGTTTTTCTGTCATAAATTTTATCGACAAGTCCGTCTTTAACCGCATCAAAAATGGTTATTTCGTGTAAAGACCATTTTAATTTTCCTTTTTTTATTAATTGAATAAATCTGTAAAACAGGTTGTTAGTACCGTTTAAAGATGATATTATCCTTAAAGGGAAGCCCCATGTAATAACGGGTTTTGCGGCTTTCCAAAGTTCCACGGGATTTTTATGAAAAGCAAATTCATCTATAACGACTTTACCGCCCTTTGAACGAAAAGCCGAAGGGTTTGAAGAAATTGCATTAATTCTTGCACCGTTTTTAAACTCGATAGAAAGAGCCTTTATACCTTTTTCCTCGTCAATAATTTCTTCCCCGATATCTTTAAAACCGGCATTTAATGATTTTGCCCAGAATTTACAATATAAAATATATTCTTTAGCGGCACTTTCATCTGCGGATGTAAACCATACATCAATAACTTTTCCTCTTATTTTAAGAGTCAGTGCATCTTTTACATCTTCAAAAGACTGTATCCAGGTAAACCCTATACGTCTTGATTTTGCTGCAAGTTTAACACGGGCTTTATCGTTAAGCCACTTTTTTTGATACTTTAAAAATAAATTATTTGCTTTATTTTCCATTTGTATCCTTTTTTATGTTGTCTTGTAAAACCTTTCTCTCTGCCCTGTCGTTCACCGTGCTTTGCACCTGTTCACTTCGGGCATTCACTTAATCGAGCTCGTTCGGCTCTGCCTCAACTCCGCTCTACGGTTTTCCGCTATTCAGTCAATGCCTTTAATACTTTTTGTAATAAATCATTTTGAGAAGTTTTGTCGGGTTCTTGTTTTTCGTTATTGAGTTCTTTTAATTCCAGTGCTTTTTCTTCCGCTGTTTGGTTTTCAAATGATTTTAATTCTTTTAATTTACCTGCCATATTCATAATGAAGTAGAGAGTTTTCTGGTCAGGCATAGTACCTTCCGTTTTAAAATCATCAACTGCTTTATTTGCAACGAGGTGCAGTAGTTCGTAAAGAGTTTGATTGGTGGAATATTGAGTTTTAAGGTAGCGTGTACGTTTATCTTCCCAATTACCTTCTTTTTTCCAGTTAAAAAGAGTTTTTTCGCTTATGGTAAGTTTTTTGGCAATCAGGGCGACGGACATTTGATTTTCAATGTAATATTGGCTTGCAAGAAGTTTTATTGATTCATCAATCATTTTTTTCCCTTAAATTATTACTTCCTCTCTGCCCTGTCGTTCGCCGTGCTTTGCACCTGCTCACTTCGGGCATTCACATATTCGGGTTCGCTGCCGTTGGCAGACTCCACCCTACGTAAAATTTAATTCTCTTTCGATATTTTTAATTTTTTGAATTAAATCAACGGCTTTTTTTTGAACTTCCGATAGTTCAGCAGCAAGCATAACAATTTCATCAGTTTTAATTTCTTCAATTGTGCTGCTTAAAAAGGGGTTTGCACGTTCTGCAATTTCAGTCAAATTAAACCTTATTTTTATTTGCAATTCTGCAAGTGTTTTTTTAGCTTTTGATAACTCAATTTGATATTGTTGAAATAAGTTCATTGTTTGTTCCTTTCCAAAATACCCGAGTGTTCTTTTACATAAGGACACCATAAATTCGCATTAACAAGAGTTTTTATTTCTTGCAAATACGCTAATTGTAAGTTGTTTTGTTCAATCATCTGTTTTAAAATATCGAACATTTCTTTTTGCTGTTCTTTTTGGTTTTGAATAATTGAATCTATTTGTGTTGTAGATGATTTGTGTATCAGGTAAAAGCAGGCAAAGGCAATTCCCCCGATACCGAGCTGTACTAAAAAATCAATTAATTCTGACGGCATTACATAACTGCTCCTTTTGTCTTATAAAAGTTCGTATTCAGGTAAAACCGCTTATAACAGCGGTTTTGATGTTTGGATACTTCCAGTATGCTCACATGCGTGTACATTTTCAATTCAATAAAAAATAAAATATTTATATTTATATAAAACATATATTTTAAATTTCTATGTTTTATTACGGTGAAAATTGTTTGCAAAGGCTTTATTATGGCAATGTTGGTGATAAGCAATGAGGACTTCAAACAATGCAATGGTGTGAAATATTTAAAACCGGGAAGTATAAAGATTCAAAAGGTAATGAGCGTGAATGGACACTTGCTGATTTACAAACAATGAAACAAAACTATGAAGAAAAAAATCCTGATGTGCCGATATGCTGCGGGCATCCGAAAAACAATTCACCTGCTTACGGCTGGCTTGACGGTTTGAAAATTGAAAACAACAAAGAAAACGGATTTTCTTTGTTTTCAAAGTTCAAAAATGTGCAGGAGGATTTTAAAGAAGCGATAAATAAAGGATTATATAAAACAAGGTCAATAAGTGTAACACCTGATTTAATGATAAGACACCTTGCTTTCTTGGGAGCTCAAACTCCTGCAATTAAGAAACTGGAAGAATTTTGCTTCTCTGAAAATGAAGATGATATACAAATTGAAACCAATGCGAATGATGATATAGCAGAGTCGGTTCAAACCGAGCCCATTGCAGACGGGGGCGTTCCGTCTGCATCTGTTCAAAAACAAAACAATAAAGGAATAACAAAAATGAACGAACAAGAGATTCAAGCATTAAAAGATGAAAATGCCGAACTAAAAAAACAGCTTGAAGCTGAAAAAAAGGCAAAACAAGCACAGGAATTTCAAAATTTTTGTGACAAAGCAATTGAAAAGGGCAATATTTTGCCTGCACAAAAGAATGCAGTTATGGACATTTTAACGGCATCAAGCGATTATGAACCTTTTGAATTTAGTGACGGAAATACAAAAACCGTGCCCGATATGGTAAAAGATTTAATCGACGGAATGAAACAATTTGATTTCAAGCCCGTTGCAACTACGGACAAAGCAGGAAATAACGAAAGTATTGATTTTTCCGATACTGATTCACTTGTTCAGGAAATCAAAAAAGTTCAAGCCGAATATAAGCAAAAAGGAATTGAACTTAATAATTTGGAAGCACTTGATAAGATAGAAAGGAAATAAAAATGCCATATAGTTTCACGGCCACAACAGATATACAAGCATCAACAATCGTAAAATTTGACGAAGACGGAATAACAACGGCACAAGCAAAAAGTGATAACTTAATCGGAATTGCAGGAACTCTCGGATATTGTGAAGGCGATACAGCAGACGTTTATATGACGGGTGAAAGAGTTGAAGTTGTTGCGGGCGGTGCTTTTTCAAAAGGCGATATGCTTACAAGCGATGCACAAGGTAAAGCCGTAAAAGCTGATAATACCTCTAATATTGTTGCAATTGCACTTGATGATGCAGTTGAAGGTGATATTGTCAATGTAATTGTAAATATTCAAAGAATAGTTTCCGAATAATTACTCTCATTGCGAGCAACTATTTAATCTGGTTTCGCACTTGCCGCCGTGTCAACCCCGCCGGCAATGTGCTCACTTTTTAAAGTCGCCACTCTCAAAAATTCACTCACACCTCAT
>CAJONH010000040.1 GCA_905235825.1 Candidatus Gastranaerophilales bacterium | reverse complement strand
ATAATAGGTGTCGTTTTCAACATCGTTTATTTCTACTCTGTCAACGTGGTAGCCTGTTTTATTGATGATATCTATTAATAAATCGTGAGTCATCGGTCTTGCCATTTTTATGTTTTCAATTTTTCTTATAATTGCGCCTGCTTCTGCGCTGCCAATCCATATCGGTAATGCCTTTCTGTTATCTAAATCATTTAAAACTATTATGGGAGAACCTGTCGCCGTATCAATAGCTATACCCATTACTCGCATTTCTATCATAAAATTTTCCTTATAGAAGTTTTGTTAATATTTCAGGACCGTCATCAGTAACGTGAACGGTATGTTCGAAATGTCCCGATGCTTTTTTATCTTTTGTAACTACAGTCCAGTTATCATCCAATACAATAACATCATCACAGCCGAGATTCAACATCGGCTCTATGGCTATTGTCATACCGTGCATCAATACAAGCGGATTATTTGTTCTGTAATTAAATACAAACGGTTCTTCGTGCATAACTCTGCCGACACCATGACCGCCGTACTGTCTTACTATTCCCATTTTATATTTTTTTGCAACATCTTCAATAGCACCTGCAACATTTTCAAGTTTGTCATTTGTTTTCATGTGTTCTAAACCGGCAAACAATGCTTCTTCTGTTGCTTTTAACAGCAATTTTTTATCATCGGAAATATCACCAACGGGATACGTCCAAGCACTGTCACCTACATAGCCCTTATAAGTTGCACCAACGTCAATACTTATTATATCGCCGCTTTTTAATACTACATCATTTGACGGTATTCCATGAACGATTTGTTCATTAACAGAAGTACAGATTGTTGCAGGAAAACCGTTGTATCCGAGAAATGTAGGATCTGCTTTATTTTCTTTTATTATTTTTGCGGCAAGTTCATCAAGTTCTTTTGTTGTAACACCTTCTTTAACAGCATCTTTCATTGCTGCATGAACGAGTGCAACAATATTTCCCGCCTGTTTCATTATATTTATTTCATGCTTAGATTTTCTGTGTATGGACATTTTATTTTATTGCTCCTTTTAAATTTTTATATATGGTATCAATATCCAAACTTGCATCTATTGATGAGAGCCAGCCTCGTTTTTTATACATATCGATTATTGGTGCCGTTTCTTTAAAATATGTAGTAAATCTTTTAACTGCAACTTCTTCTGTATCATCATCCCGTCTTTTCAAGTCGCCGCCGCATTTTTCACATTTTGTTTCATCTTTTAATTTCATTGTTTTTAAGTTATAAATTGCACCGCATTTTGAGCAAGAACGCCTGTTAACAAGTCTTTCAACAAGTTTATCCTGATTGACTTCAAAATAAAATACTTGAGGCGTAATTTTTTCTTCTTTATCAATCTCTTTTAATATTTCATCAAGAGCAAGTGCCTGCTCGCTGCTTCTGGGATAACCGTCAAGTATAAAACCGTTTTCGCAATCTTTTTTTGATAATCTGTTTTTTATAATTTTAGAAACCAAATCAATAGGAACAAGGTTTCCGTTATCCATAAAACTTGCGGCAAGCCTGCCTTCTTCACTGCCGGAGGCAACTTCTTCCCTTAATAAAGAGCCGGTATCTATATGTGGTAAATTAAATTCCTTTGACAGCATTTTTGTCTGCGTACCCTTTCCGCTTCCTGGCGGACCTACAAATATAAACTCTTTCTTCATGTTTATCCCCTTTTCTACTTTGCATTTACATTATAGCACTTAATTAGGATTACAATGATTAATTTTTAAAAACAGACTATTCTTCCTCTTTAACATTAATATATCTGACATCACTCCAAGATAAATCAATATATTTTGTATCACTTGCCAAACGCTTAATATCTTCGGATACCATCATACTTGAAAGTTCTTTTATTCGTTCAAATACAGTCAAGTCCAAAATTCCAAGTCTTATTTTAACTGTTTCAAGCTGAATAAATGCATTATTCGGTATTCTTAAATCCAAATATTGAACCTTTTCACCCGAATAATGCTCTGTTTCTTTTACGAGTCTGTACAAATTCATTATTTTTTTCAAATTCCACTTTTCATAATCATCTTCACTTGTACCGTAACTTAATATTTTTACGGCATGAGATTTATCGTTCAGAGGAAGATATTCTCTGCTTATAAAAACTCCGTCAAAAGAATAAGCAGCAACCTCGGGTGTATTCTCGGAAGGTGAAATAACTATTGCGGGAATAACTTCCTGTATCATTATTACAAGTCTTGCAGGAAGCCAAAATCTTCTGATATATGCCTTATGAACGGGAGGAAGCATTTCCAATTCTTTAACCATATCATCAGGGTTAATTTTATATAAAGGCTCGTTGTCCAAATGAATTTTTCTTATTTCCGATAATATCTTTTTATCAGAAACAATCGAATTACCTGATATTTCGACATTTTTTCCCGTAATAAAAATATCTTTAGGCAAATACCAGTAGTGAGCATTCGCAACTCTGTATACAAAATAAATCAAGAGTACAATAAGTAAAAATCTTGTAATTTTATATAATCTTCTTACTATAATTTCAACTCTGCGTGCTTTTCTGCGAAGCTGATTTTGCTTTATTCGGCGTTTTATTAAATGCTGCTCATCCGTCATTATTTATTTAAACCCGCACTATTTAATATTAATAATACCAAATTATCATAATCTATACCCATTACAGCTGATTGAGCAGGTAAATCGCTTGTATCCGTCATTCCGGGACTTGTATTAATTTCAAGAAAATACGGATTATCATTCTTGACCATGAAATCTACTCTTGAAACACCTCTGCATCCGGCTGTTTCATGTGCTTTAACAGCGAGATTTTTTATTTTTTCAGTTGCCGCATCTGACAATGAAGCAGATGGAACTATGAAATCAGACATTCCTTTTGTATATTTTGCTTCAAAATCATACCATTCATTCTTAGGTCTTATTTCAAGTATTTCGGTTGCAAAAGATTTCCCGTCTTTTTCCAAAACACCGACAGTTATAAAAAATCCGTTTATAAATTCTTCAATAAGAACATCATCATTAAATTTTAACGCTTCCTTATAAGCCGATTCCAATTCAGCTTCCGTATTTACTTTTGTCATTCCAAAGCTGGAACCTTCACTGACAGGTTTTGTTATTAAAGGATATTTTAAGTTTTTACAAGCATTTTTTACGTCATCACCTTTTTTCACAAAAACTGATTTAATAAGCGGAATATCCTTGCAAGTTGATAAAACTCTTTTTGTATATTCCTTGTTCATACAAATTGCACTTGCCATAACACCCGAGCCGGTATAAGGAATTTTTAACATTTCTAAAATTCCTTGAATGCAGCCATCTTCACCATATTTACCGTGAAGTGCGTTATATGCCGCATCATATTTCCCTTTCGCAAGTTTTTCCGCAATATGTTCATCAACTTCTATTAATTCGGCATTTTTGTAGCCCAATCTTTTCAGTGCGGCAAGAACATTCTTTCCTGAACGCATCGAAACTTCCCGTTCACTTGATAGACCAAGAGCAAGAACCGCTATCCTTGCATCGATATTTAATTTTCTGTCATTATTTTCCATAATTTTGACTCGTTTGTTCCTTCATTACCTATATACTTTATTTCCGGATTTAATTTTATTGTATATTTTTCAAGTACTTTAGAATACATTTTATACATCAAATTTATTACATCAATTGAAGATGCTTCACCTGTATTAATGATAAAATTAGCATGGTTTTTAAAGACTTCTGCACCGCCTTCTTTTGCTCCTTTTAACTCGCATAAATCCAAAAGCCTTCCGGCTGAATCATTTTCGGGATTTTTAAAAATACTTCCCGCATTAGGATATGTTAAAGAAGGCTGATGTGTTTTTCTAAAATCTATATTTCTCTGCATCATTTCATCTATTTGTTCTGACGGACTTTTTTTCAGTTCAAACTCGGCACTTAAAACAATGTAATTTTTCTTTGCAATATTTGAAGTTCTGTATTTAAAACCAAGTTCATCTTTTTTCAGATGAAGAATATTTTTATCTTTCAGACTATAAACATCAGCAGAAATAAAACAATCGGAAATAGACTGATTATGGGCTGATGAATTCATACTAATCATACCGCCGAAACTGCCGGGGAAACCTATTAAGAATTCAAATCCCGAAAGTGAATTTTTTTGGCACTCAGAAGAAACAACAGGTCCTTTTGTTCCGCACGAAACATGGACTTTACATCCGTTTATAAAATAAGAGTTTATTTTTTCAGTAAAAATAATACTTTTATTTATATCCTCAGATGAAAATAAAACATTGGAACAATTCCCCAGAACATAATCATATTCATCAGTTGTCAAAAGCGTAATCAATTCTTTTATATCAGAAGGAAAAGCAGCCTTTCTGACTCTGCCTCCTATTTTAAAAGTGGTATGTTTTTTTACATCATAGTTTTCAAAAATTTCCATCATTTTTCACTCGCAGATTGAAGCAGATATTTACCGATATCGGTTACTGAACCTGCTCCCAGTGTAATTATAATATCATCTTTTTTTAAAAGCGGTAAAATAAAATCAGATGCTTGTTTAATACTGCCTGAAACATAGACTGCATTATTTCGATTTAACTGTGAAACAAAATTTTGAGAATTAATATTTTCAATTGCATCTTCTCCTGCAGAATAAACATCCGTAACAATAAGTAAATCAGCATAATCAAAAGAAGTTTTAAATTCGTTCCATAATCCTTTTAATCTTGAATATCTATGCGGCTGAAAAACTGCAACAACTCTGTTATTATCATTTACGGCTTCTTTTAAAGCACGAAGTGTTGTTTTTATTTCGCCCGGATGATGAGCATAATCATCATATATCTTAATACCATTGAATTCACCCGCTTTCTGAAAACGTCTGCCCATTCCCGAAAATGAAGTAAAATACTCTTTTAATTCTGAAATATTAACACCGGCTTCGGTTAATGCGGCACTGACTGCAAGTGCGTTATAAATATTATGTCTGCCCGGAATTGTTAATTTGATATCGGTAAGAAATTCGTTATTTTTAAAAATATCAAAAGAGGAAGATAATCCCTCTGTTTTAACATTTTTAACAGAATATTGAGCATCATCAAATCCGAAGGTTATAAAATTGTATGAAGGGTAAAGTTTCATAAAATTTTTATTGCCGGTATCATCAGAATTAATAATAACTTTTTGATTTGGTTTGTTGCTTAAATATTTGTTAAATGTTTTTGCAATATCGGAAAAACCGTTAACATAATAATCCAAATGGTCTTCTTCCATATTGTTTATAACTGCAATATCAGTTGAATATTTAGTGATAGTTCCGTCAGACTCATCCAATTCGGCACAAAAATAATTTTTACCCGCACATTTGCCGTTTGTGTTAATTTCGGGTATTATACCGCCGACAACATAAGAAGGAAGATATCCAGCTTTTTCAAGGAGATAAGAAGCAAGTCCCGAAGTTGTTGTTTTTCCGTGTGTTCCGGAAAATCCTATAAATAACGAATTTGAACTGTTCGCAAACTCATCGGAAATCATTTTTAAGACATCGGAACGATGATTAACTTTAAGTCCCAACTCTTTTGCTCTGATTATTTCAGGATTATTATCTTTAATTGCACTGCTTGCAACAATAATCATATCATCTGAAATTAAATCGGCATTATGACCAATATTTATTTTTACACCTATTTTTCTTAGCAGAGAAGTATACTTGCTCTCTGATATATCACTTCCTGAAACAATTGCTCCGTTTTCGGAAAGAAACTTTGCTAATGCACTCATTCCGACTCCGCCAATTGCTATAAAATGAAATTTTTTGTTCTTAGTATCCATGCATATAACTCTTAGTTAAAATTTACACTAAACATTATATTACAAATGTTAAGTTTTTTTAATACCTGTTTCAAAAAAATACTCATATTTATTTTTTTATTGAATTATAATGCTGATAAGTGTACAATTATTATAATTATATTAATAAAATCAGAGGTATATATGAAACTACATGTGCAGACTTTGTTTGTTGCAATAGGTTTGGGTATTAAACGAAATTGGCATATATTTCTTGCTATAATCGCCGGTATATTGTTCGGCAACTATATCCATGAAAATCCGAATTCTTTTAATACATTCGTGAAATTGCTTGAATTTATAGGACAGGCATTTATAAGATTAATTCAAATGGTTGTTATTCCGCTTGTTTGTTCGGCAATTGTTGTCGGAATTTCAAGTATCGGCGACAGCAAACAGATAGGCAAATTCGGGAAAAAAATGCTTATCTATTATGGAATAATAACACTTGCAGCTGTTTTAACAGGTGCGTTACTCGTATCAACAATTAAACCCGGAATAGGAATACAAGGATTTATAAGTCAAACAGCAGCTTTGGAAATCCAAAACCATGTACAAACAGCGATAGCTGAACAGCAAGGACATGTCGGGACTTTATTTTTAAATATGATTCCGCAAAATCCGCTTGAATCACTCGCCAGAGGGGAAATGATTCCTATTATATTCTTTGCACTTATTTTCTCACTTGCACTGTCTAAGGTAGGAGAAATAAACAGACCGATTGTATCATTTTTTGAATCGGTTTTTGCCGCAACAATGAAAATTACAGACTGGATTATGGTATTTGCAGCCCCCGGTATTTTTTCATTAACAACGGTTGCTGTTTCTCAGTTCGGACTTGGTATATTTAATACAATTTCAAAATTTTTAGGGGTTATATTGGTAGGATTTTTAATTCAATTCTTTATTGTATATCCTTTAGTACTCAGAATATTCAGTAAAGTACCCGTTACAACATTTTATATAGCAATTATAGAAGCATTATTGGTTGCTTTTGGTACAGCTTCAAGCAGTGCTACACTGCCGTTAACGATTGCGTGCTGTGAAAAAAGAGGAATATCCCATAAAGTTTGCAGTTTTGTTCTTCCGCTTGGTGCTACGCTTAATATGGATGGCACGGCATTATTTCAGGTTGTCTGCGTTCTTTTCTTAATGCAGGCTTATGGTGTTCCTTATGATTTACCCGAAGTAATTTTAATAATGGCATTGGTTATTATTTCATCAAGTACGGCGGCAGGTATACCGGGAGGCGGACTTATTACAATTGCGTTGGTATTGAATAATTTTGGTCTTACACCGGCTCAATTAATTGAAGGATTTGCCTTCTTATTTGCGATAGAGCGTGTTGCGGATATGCTCAGAACAACAGTTAACGTAGCAAGTGATGCCGTTGTTGCCGCAGTTATTGCCGATAACGAAAATGAAATCGATTATGACCTGTTAAACAATACAGAGCAATACAAAGAAATTATTTAAATACAATTGAAAAATTTTAATAGGCTGTTAAAAAACAGCCTATTTTTTTTTTTATAAAAAATTTCAATTAAACAAAAGACTAAATAAATATTGGCTTATGTTTATACAACAGATTAATATACGTATGCAATTCAAAACTTTATTATAAAACTATACATATTCCACTCTCACTCGTAAACTGTTTGACCGAATTTTATTCGTTCGGTCATTTTTTTATTTGATATAATGTATATATGAAAATCAGTTTAAAAATCAGATTTTGGGATATATTTATAACTACATTAATAAGTCTTTTTCTTACAATCATTATATATAATTTTTTGTATGATAATGTGCAATGGCATTCTTTAAAAGATTTTTTTGTCGGAGTATCAATATACAATAATCACAACAAATATTTGGATATTTATATTTATTTCATTTATCTGATTATATTTTTTTGTATTTTACCGTTAATTTCTACTGTTACAAATAAATTTTTCAACTCAAACAAAGAAAAACAACAGAATAATGAAGCAGTTGAAAAAATAAAAAGTTTTTTACCAAAGCTAAAAAAACTGCAATACTTAATTGTATTCGGTTATATATTTTTACATCCTTTTAACGGAGAAATATATCCTAAAATAATTGTTTTGACTGTTCTGTTAATAATTCTTTCCATTATAAGCATATATATAAATAATAAAAATGATAAGGGATTTTCTCCGTTTTCGATATGTGCATTATTTTTCATATTATTTTTCACATCATATACAACGGGAACTGCCCCTGTTGACGATCATCATTTCGGTGAAAAATTCTGTGCATATTTAATGCATAATAATTTTAATCTTGAATATTACAAAGATATAATGCTTGTACACGGAAGATGCGATGTAACATCGGCATGGCTCGGCAATTTTTTCTTTAACGGGAACAATATATACGGGTATTGTTTGGGCGAAGCTCTTCACAGAAATTTGATTTTTATAATTACAACTCTTTTAACCTTATTAATATTTAATAACAATATTTTATATACAATCCCCCTTTTTTTGTTAAAAGTTCCATCGGCCGGTACAATGGCTGTTTGCGTTTATATTTCATTAATACAAGAAAAAATGATAAAAAAGCCCGTATTTTGGTTTTGGTTTTATATTATCTTTTCAATCGGGTTTGCAAGTTATTGGACAACAATCGGAAGTTTTTGGATTATAGCATCATTACCCGCATTCATTTATATATGTATAAAACTTCCAAATAAAAAACTTAATTTTTGGTCAGCGGGAATATTTATTTTAATGCTTTCAATAATATTCAGAAACAGTTTTTTTGAATATTTAAATATTGCGAAATATTATATAGAAGGAAATTTAGCATCATTTGGAAATGACTTTAAGTATATAGAAAGTAAAATGCCTTCTCAAACAGCATTTGAATGGTGTTATAAAATGTTTGCTCTCTTTTTTACACCTATTGTTATATTGGAGGCAATAAAACAATTTAAAAATAAATCAAAAGATATAAGCAGTGTTTTTTTCACCGTATTTTCTCTGCTTTTTGTTTTTGTATCTCTGCCATATACCATGGGAAGATTGGATAACGGGCATTTTTTACGTATGGAATATATTTCATTTACTTTTTTATGTACAATTATGCCGTATTGGTTTTATAAATATGCCGATATAAAACAAAAATTAAAGGCAGAAAAAATATTAATATTAATACTTTGCATAATGATGCCATTTTCTCTATTTTATAAACTGCCGGATAAAATAAAGAAAATGGAAAAATCTGATATAAAAAATAATACTCAATTATATAATGTCGGAAATATAAATATAGATATTGCTGAAGAAAAACGCTTAACTGAAATAAAAAATTATATAGAAGAAAAAGGCGAAAATACAATATTCTTGGATTTAACAAACAGAGGTATGCACTATTTATATTTAAATAAGGAAATACCAATACAATACACATCTTTTTATAATATTGTATCTTCTAAACAATCCGTTGATACCGTTGAGCGGCTGCGAAACAAAATACCCGATATTATACTCGTATATTCAAATAACATTCTTCATGATAATGTATTTCCTTCACTTCGCATAAACGGACTATACCGATGGATTTTCCTAAAACAAAAATATAAATACGAAAAATCGGGGAATAATGTTTTTTTGGTTAAAACAAATAATAAATCAATATTTACAAATGAACAATTAAAAGATTTAGATTATTATTTCGGTGCAAAAAATCTTAAATTTTTACCCGAAGCATGGGCAGCTTCATTAAAAACATTACCTGTAACAGAAATAATAACAAATTATTCAGTTGAAATATTCGGAAACGAAATTAAAATCAGATTTACAGAACCTCAAAAAATTGAAAATACAGATTTATTATTTTTTAATACAAATGAAAAAAAATCTCCGTCAGACTTTACTATTTCAATAAACGGTTCACAGTCAAAAATTAAATGTAAATCAAAATCAGGAAAAATACTTATTCCATTGGATAATTTTCCTTCATGGCTTTTAAATAACAAATTAGAGGAAATAAAAATAATATCGGATATTAATATAAAATCACCTGATGTTAAATTTTATAACAGAATAATTAATCATTCTTTGTAACATAGTACTAAAATGCTCTTTTGCATATTATAATTTATATGGAATAAAATATTTTATAATATATAATATATATAAAGCGGCATGAGAGGTGGTAGAATTGAATATTATTGAATTAACGGCAAAATCGGCATCGGAACAAAGAAAAGCATTATTAAACAAAGAAGTAAGTGCAGTTGAATTAACGCAAGCCATATATAAAAACATAGAAGAACGTGATGAAAAAATAGGTGCATATAATTCTTTAACACAAGAATTTGCATTGGATACTGCAAAAAAGGTCGACGAAAAAATAAAAAACGGCGAAGAATTACCTCCATTAGCCGGTATTCCTCTTGCATTGAAAGATAATATTAATCTGAAAAATTCTTTAACTACCGCATCAAGCAAAATTTTGTCTAATTTTGTTTCCCCTTATGATGCAACAGTATCTAAAAAATTAAAAGAAAATTTAATACCGATAATCGGTAAAGCAAACATGGATGAATTTGCAATGGGTTCAAGCACCGAAAATTCGGCAACAAAAATAACCAGAAATCCTTGGAATTTAAATAAGGTACCCGGCGGAAGTTCAGGCGGAAGTGCTGCAGCTGTTGCA
Organism: Candidatus Gastranaerophilales bacterium; assembly: GCA_905235825.1. Lineage (GTDB taxonomy): Bacteria > Cyanobacteriota > Vampirovibrionia > Gastranaerophilales > Gastranaerophilaceae > Avigastranaerophilus. The sequence goes on along the minus strand of CAJONH010000040.1, from coordinate 25,434 downwards.
GCAGGCGAAGCAACAATTTCTCTCGGAAGTGAAACAGGCGGAAGCGTAAGACTTCCTGCAAGTTTTTGCGGGTTGGTAGGTTTAAAACCTACATACGGAAGGGTATCAAGGTACGGTTTAATAGCTTTTGCTTCATCTTTAGACCAAATAGGTCCAATAGCAAGAAATGTTGAAGACATGGCATTATTGCTGCAAGCAATAGCAGGGCATGATGAAAAAGATTCGACTTCTCTGCCTGCACCCGTTGATGACTATACAAAAAATTTAAGAAACGACTTAAAAGGAATAAAAATAGGATATATTAAAGAATTATGCACAAACGGCTTGCAGGATGAAGTTTCAGATGCCGTTCAAAATGCAATAAAAACTTATAAAGAGCTTGGTGCGGAAGTTATTGAAATATCATTACCGCTTATAAAATATGCGGTAAGTGTTTATTACATCGTTGCTACGGCAGAAGCAAGTTCAAATTTGGCAAGGTTTGACGGTGTAAAATACGGTTTCAGAGCAAAAGATGCAGAAAATCTTTATGATATGTATGTGAAAACAAGAGCTCAAGGTTTTGGTGATGAAGTTAAAAGAAGAATAATGCTTGGAACTTATGCTTTAAGTTCAGGTTATTATGATGCATACTATAAAAAAGCTCAACAGGTCAGAAGACTTATTAAGAACGATTTTGACAATGCATTTAAAAAGGCGGATGTCTTATTATCGCCGACATGTCCTTATACAGCTTTTGATTTAGGCTCAAAAATTGATGATCCGTTAAGCATGTATTTAACCGATATTGCAACTATTACGGCAAATTTAGCAGGTATTCCGGCTATGAGTTTACCTGTTGGTCTTGATAAATCGGGCATGCCGATTGGTATTCAACTTCAAGCCGACTGCTTACAAGAATCAAAATTATTTAATGCTGCCTTCAAGATGGAAGAAGCTGTACAATTTGATTATAGTATTCCTTCAAAGATTTTGGTATAATGAAAAAAATTTTATTTTTATTATTAATAATATTATTACAAATAATTTCTAATACGGCTCTGCCTGCTTTTTGTAATGACGATGATTATTACGATTACGGTTACGAATATCAGGACGATACGTATAATGATAATATGGAACAGGCAGCTAAAGCATATCAGCAGGGTGTTGAGCTTGTGCGTTCGCATGCTTATAATACGGCAATAGAATATTTTAATAAAGCACTTTCATTTAATCCTGAGTTTACTGATGCCTATTATAATATTGCAGCCATATATATAGAACAAAAAAAGTACGATGAAGCGTATAATATATATTTAAAAATAATAAAAACAGATCCTTATGACTATGATTCAATTTTGCAGGCTGCAAAAATTTCATATAACAGAAAAAATTATTCACTGGCACTAAGATATTTAAAGCATATTCCCGAAGATTATTATAATTACGAACTTGTCCGACAATTAACAGCGGATGCAAACGAAATGTTTAATAAGCAAAAGGGAACAATAGAACGTGCAAAGGTAACTACAGCAACCGAAACAAAAAAAGTATTAATAGATAAATTCAGTTCGCCGGCAGGCATGGCTGTTGATTCAGAGGGGAATATGTATGTTGCCTGCTATGCTGATAATTCTATAGTAAAAATTGATAAAAATAAAAAAAGAACAAATTTTGTAAGCGGATATTTAATAGAAGGCCCTGTAGGTATTGCTATAGATGCTTATGATAATTTATATGTAGCAAACTTTGATGCAAATAATATATTAAAAATTACAAAAGGCGGTAATGTCAGTGTCTTTATGGATAGAGTTTCAAAACCGTATTTTCTGTATATAAAAAATGATGTTTTATATATATCAGAACAAGGCAACGATGTTGTGCTTACATATAACCTAGTCAACATCAACAGGTAAGTTTATAATATTTCTGGTTACAAAACTGCCGCCCACTTCTTGTAAATTGGTATTTTCTTTTATATAAGTATTAAAATTATATAGTGCATCTTTGTTAGCTGTCAGCTCTTTATCCAAATCGTAAGCAGGTGAAGCCGATTCAAATCCCAGAAGCATGCCTGCCGAATATTTTTGCAGACTTTTCATAAAATTTACAACATTAGGAAATATTTTGTCGCCTGAATGTTCAAAATGATGCGATAAATAATAAGGAGCAGATAAAGCCATAATCGGCCTCGGTGTTTCCAGCTTCATACAATTTATAAAATCAGAATATATATTTTCAGAGGCAGAAAATATTTCATTGGTTTCAGGGTCATACCGGGTAGAATATTTATCAAGTACCTTGTTAACGAAGGAATTTGCATTTTCTTTACTACCGGCAATCAGTATACAAAAATTTTCAAAATCGTTAGAACCGTTAAAAATAGTATCCATACTTGAGAATATACCTTCCGATAATTTATAAATTTCATCGGGCGGTATTTGTAAACCTAGAAGATCTTTATCTCTTTTAGACATCATGTATTCACGAATTTTACTATATAAATTGGATTGACCCAAATCTTTTGAAAAATACATATTATTATTCGAATAGAATTCATGTTCAGTAAAATGAGCATCTCTGTATAGTTCAGCTGCACCTGAAATAAAATCAACAATCATATCCTGTCTGCGTGCCAAAGTATTCAGAACAAAATCATTAACATTATCAGAAAAAGGGTTTACGCCGTATACAAGCAATTTGCCGTTTTCACACCTTTTATCAGACACTTTATATATAAAAGATATTTTCATGCCCGGAACAAAGTCTATATTTTTATATCTATCGTTATTATTAGCTACACGTCTTACGGCATGTTTTAAGCCCTCAATTGAATCATTATCGGTAAAAGCAAGAACAAAATTTTTACCTGTTTTCTTTTTATAATAATTTGCATATTTTGCAACTTCGTCAAGAATATCTTGAATACATTCCCTTCCGTTATAAGAAAAAGTTGTAATACAATCCAAATCTGTATTATAAATACAGTTGTCCTTATTTTCTTCGGTACAAATAAAGTTTTCGGTTGTTAGATTTTTAAGATGTGCTTTTAGCTTAGCAGGACTCATAATACCTTTAAATTTTTCAGGTGGAATATCTTCATCCCATTCTTTTTTAACTCCTATAGATAACTTTTCATGCAATGATAATGACGGATCGGTATCATCCGGAAGTTTAGGCCCATCAAAACCCAGAATTTTTGATACGAAACTAAATATTCCGTTAAATGACACTTGTTTGGAATTATTATTTTGGGGTATAAATAAATCATTGTTAAAAGAATTGCTGTTATGTTTTTTTATATTATCGTTTACCTGCGGACTTATGAGTGAATCATTTTTATATGAAACACATTGAGAAGTTGTAATATACATTAATTTACCTTACATTTATCAAATTAAATTATTTTTTTTGCTTCCAGTATAATAAATGCGGCAACAGCACTGCCTGCGAGCAGTATCTTTTTAAATAAACTCATTTTTTCATGTGATTTTTCACTTGTATAAAGATTATTTTCAGCCCTCAGGCGAAATTCATCTTTTTCTTTTAATGCTTTATTTAAAGAATATTTTGGCAGTTTCAAAGGAGCCTGAGAAAAACGGGAAGTATTTTCATTTAATATTCTTCTCGAATATACAGGGTTTTCGCTGTCGTTATTTTGGGTATTTATTATATTAGACATAATTTCTCCACTTAATATAATGTCCGTAAATTTAATTAATTGTTATAAAAAACTCTATAAAAATATATTTTTTACAAATATTAACACAAATACTGTAAACATTTGTAAATAGAATGTATAATAAGAGCAAAAAAGAACATTTAGAAGTATTAAAACAATATAATTTTCTGCATAAAAAGGAGTTAATCGTGAATATTCAAAACAGTAATTCTAAACTAAACGGAGTATCGTTTTCAGGGCATGAAAAGTCATTAAGCAAAGAAGGTAAAATCCAGCATAAATTTTATTACATATACGATTCTCAAAAGTACGATTGCGAAGTTGAATTTTATAATATAAAAAATATCGGCGGAAATATAAACATAATGGATAAAAACGGGCCGGCAAAGACAAAAGCGATGACTCCCGACGGTATTATAGAAATTCCAAAAGAAATAAAAACGAACTCAAAAGACGGTTTGGGATTTGCATACAGATTTAAATTAAGCGAATTGGAAAGAGATAAAAACGGTGTTCCTTTAGTTGATGAAAACGGAAATCACATACTAAAAAAAGATAAAAACGGTCAGCCGATTGTTTCTTATGCATTTGATAACGGTGATGTTATAGGAATAAGAGATAAACAAAATACAAATAATAAGTTTAACGTAGTACTTGCGAACCGTGCAACAATAAACAAAAACGGCCCTATGCAGCTTATTATGCCTGATGAATATTATCCGGGTGTAATAAAAGATGAAAATGGTAAAATTACAATAGGTGATGCATTAAAAGCGAAATCACTTGCCGATGTAAAAACGAAAAAGGAATTGGCCGATTATAAGAGAAAAGAAGCTCTTTCCAGCGTAAGAACACATGCAAATAAATTAGGCGGTAACTTTGACGGTATTATTGCAAGATTACCCGAAATAAAAAAAGAAGGTGTATCAAGAATAGTAGGCACACCATACACAAGAGATTCTGTTTCATCACACTTGTATTGGACTGAAAATGCATATCAGGTTGCACCTGACTTAGGTACGGAAAATGATTTTAAAGAATTACAAAAGAATTTATTTATGAACGGAATTAACTGGATTGCCGATGCTGCTCTGGTTAACGAAGGTTTGGGCGGAGTTCATCTTAATGCCGTTTTAAGAAACGGTCAGGATTCTTATGCAGTAAATATGTTTCACGGTAAAGACAAAAAGAAATTAGGAATTTTGCCGGCAAAAACCAAGACAATTCAAGAACATACAAAAATGAAAATTATGAATTCTCCGTTCTTAGTTGAAAAAAACAGATGGGGAATGACATTATTAACCACAAATAAAAATTTTGATAAAATGAAGCCGACATATATACAATTTTATGACGACAGACTTGCAAGCGAAGAACAAATAAATTCGGAATCGCCATCGGCAATGAAAACTTATGCAAAGAAAAATACCGATAATATATATGATATAACAAGACATGATGATGCTGTATATCCGTTTGCACTTGAAGTTGATCCTAAGTCATTAATAAAAACACTGAGAGATACAATGTGGAAAAATGACGGTAAGCTCAATGACATAAAACATCTTGATTATAAAGATATTGAAAGTTTAACTAACTTTAAAAATTTTCAGGTTGTTGAAAAACGTTCTGCCGGTGGAATGGAATTATGGGACGGAAATGTTGATATAGCCAAACTAAATTTCTTTGTAACAGATAAAGATGCTAACAGCAATCTTTCTATAAAACAACTGGAAGATTTTGAAAGAGGTGCATTAGCAGTAAAAGATTATGCAATTAATTCGGGAAGATATTGGACTCAATTAACTGCAAATACACAGCTGGAATATATAACAACAGAATTAAGCAAATGTCTTGAGGATCCGGAAAATTACAAAAGTTCAATTCAGTCAATGGCAGATGCGGGATTATTCCCCGAAAATGCAAAAGATATTGATGAAGATGTAATTGTTAATGTTTTAGACGGAAGCTATTATTTAAGGAAATTAAACGAAGCGGATGAAAGAAGCCTGATGAACCCTGAAACAAAAACAACAAAACCAAATGATTATACCGTAGACGATTATATAATGAAAAAGGCTGTAGATACTCCGTTAGAAACATTACCTGTTTCTAATAACCTTATGAGTATAATAACATCTCCGTTCATAACACAAAGACCCGTAAATAAAGAGGAACTTGGACTTTCTAAGTATGATTTAACAAGAATACGCCAAAATGAACCTGATGCAAAATACAATAAAACAACATCACAAATGACCAACATTTATGAAAAAAGTATAGTACCTATGATAAAAGATGTTGTTAATGATATAACATATACCGATGCAGAAGGCAGAGAAAACGGAATTTCCGATAAAGACGGAAATATAAGCGAATACGGACGATATGTGCTTTCAGAAATAGTACCTGACTTAACAAGATATATCATAACAAAATCACTTGTTCTTGCTTCCGAAAGAGAAGATGAAGACAAGAACGAGATATTTAATATGAATGATATTGTTTCAAAGGACGGACATTTTGATTTTTCAAAAGCAGATGAAGAAAGCATAACAATGCAATCACTGGGAATACCGTACAGCGGTAAAGAAACTCAAGAATCACAGATTGTATTGGATGAATTGAAAAAAGGCTTAATGCGTTTAAATGATACTGATGATTTAAATCAAATAAAAGAAATGCTAAAAGAAAGATTTAAAGACAGAAGACTAAACGATTATAAAGTTGCCGAAATGGTACACGACAGAACAGAATCCGGACTCGGCTGGAGAATTGATGCTGCAAAAGACGTTGCATCAATTGATGATGTTCGTGCCGGAATAGATACAATGGAAAATGCATGGAGTAAAGTAATAGAGTTCTGGAAGGTATATAATCAAACAGTATTAAAAGAAAATCCGCACGCATATACTACTGCTGAAATTACTGACCTTGAACAATTCATAAAGTTTGATTCTGAAAATAAAGATAAAATTGAAAAAAAATATATAAGCAGTGACGATGCCCAAAGAAAATTTCTTGAACAGACAGGAATTACTTCTGTTGCAAATTATACATATTTCTTCTCTTTAATGCCGGCATTATATTCTCCTTTTAAATTTGAAGACGGAGATACAAGGGAAACAGACTGGATGAGTAAAGAAGAAAATATGTATGAACTAAGGAAAAAGTTAACCGAAGGCTGGGATGATAATCCCGGATTTTTGTTCCAAAGTCCTGAAGACGGTGTTGCTAACTCATACACATTTATCGGTAATCACGATAAACCAAGGGTTTTACACTGTCTTGCAATGAATATGAATTTATTTCACGGCGGTTTAAAAACTCCCGAACACAGAGAAATCGCTGATAAAGTAATTATGGCAAAAAATCAGGACTATGATAAACTTGATTCCAAATCAATTGCTATGGGATATAGAATAAATCAGGCAATAGATGAATCATCAATTAAAGATACTCCGTTAGAACCGCTTTTGCGAAAAGCAATCAGCGATTTAGCACAGGGTAATTTCAAAGGTAAAAAATTCCATTCGGATGCTTTCGGGACAAGAACTTTTGAAACAGCAATAAAGTCAGTATTTGATCAGGTTGAGTATAAAGAAAAATCACAACCGATAGCCAACAGAGCTGATTTAGAAGCTGAATTGCTTCAAAATATATTATCACCTGCATGTGAAAAGTTTTTAAACATGTATAAACTTCTTATTACACTTCCGGGCAGTCCTACTGATTTTGCGGGAGATAAACTGGGACTTTCAGGATACGAATCAAAAGCGAAGAATTATCATCAGCAAAACAGAAATGTAATCCCTTGGGAATATTTGAAACCTGAAAATGAAAAAAGATATAAATTTATTAAAGATTTTTATAATGATATGAATAAAGTTTCTAATTTAAGAAGCCACAAAGAACTAAGTGCATTAAACAACGGAGCAACAGTTTCACTTCCTGTTGACACAAAGGGTACAAAAATTCAAGGTCTTGTAAGATATAACGGTGAAGGCTCTGTAGTAATTTCACTTCATACAAATGCTGGTGCACAAGTTTCTCCCGATAATGATTTGGCAAAATTTAACACAAAACATCTTGTTAAAAAGGAAGTTAAAACCTCGACTGCAAACGAATTATATAATCATATTATTTTAAACCCAAACAGTGCAAGTATAAAAGAAGGCTTAAAGCACGGTATTGATTTAAACGCTGTATTTAAAAATGCAATGAACCTGGACGATAAAGAACATCCTGTTGATACAAGCATATACAAATTTGTAAAAATAACCGAAAGCGAATTGCAAGGTAAAAAAGCCGATAAAAATTCCGATGAAAAATTGGAAGGAAAAGAATCAGAAGAAAAATTGGATGAAAAAGAATATTATTGTTTAAAACGTTTTAACGCTGATACAATGGAGGAAGAACCGATTAAAATAACACCTGATGATTTAAATTCATTAATTTTATATAAAGAGAATAAATAAAATAAAGATTTTGTTACGAAAGGGCTGAAAAGTAAAAATAGAAGAAGCAAATTTTATTTTGGTTCATGAATAATTAATTTCTGTATGGAAATGCATTATAAAGATTATCTCTTATAGTTTCAACAAGTTTTTTATCAATTTTATATTCATCAATAATTGACGATATAGTTGTTAAATCAATTAACTTTTGTCCCATAGGCGAATTTTTTCGTATATCCAAAAATTGGTGATTATTAATATCAAAAGCCGAATAATAATCATTAAATTTATAATTACCGCCAATAATTAAATTAGATGCAATTATTCTTTTGTTTGGAATATTTAATGAATCTGCGGCTATTAATCCATGCATAGCAGATGATAATATACAATCACACTGTGCAACTTTGTTAATAACATTTTCAACTGTATCATTAACATATATAATTGTTGAATTTTTTATATTATTTTGAATTTCCTTCCAAATAGGCATATCCATTTCATTATGATGCGGAATAATTCCGGCACTATATTGTTTAGAAGGCTGCTTTTTCAGCAAAAAAGATATAAGCAGCCCCGAATCGCCAATTATTGTTTTATTAAAGTTCTGTAATTTATCTATTTTTTTTAATCTTTCAAGTGACAATTTACCCCGTACCGCATGGCAATTAAATCTGCGGTTAAATGTTTCTTTTAAATTATATTTTCTTTTTATATATTGATTTTCATCTGCAATAAATCCACTTCCCCATATTTGAACAGGTGTTTTGAAATACGGACGAAAAAATTTCATACTTAATTTTTTCGTCTTACCATATAAAAAATCATCCAAAAGACTGCCGATAAAAGCAGCTTCACATTCTAACGGCGGAGAAAAAACAGGATTTACATTAAACAATTTACGACAAATATCAATGTTTAACATATCGCCAAAATTTTTTATACTATCACTTTCAAAGTAAAACAGTTTTATATTTTTCATTCAAATTTTCTTTCAAATACGGCTTCATTTTTGCAAGTTTCATTTAGTAACCTCTGCAATTAATATTGATTCATCTCTTGTTTCCAGATTGCAAAGTTCAGAGTGAGAACTTTTGCGATTTTCACAATAAACTATATTCTCACAACCGGCTTCTTTTAAACGTCTATCCAGTTCTTCTTTATCATAAAGCCATTCATGACCGCATCTGAAATCAAGATTCAATCTTTCCGCTCTTGTTTTTACAAAATCCAACTCAAATTTTCGTAAAAATTCTTTATCATCTTCTTTCCAATTTTGATTTAAATATGCTTTTACACACCACTCCAAATCGGGCATGGCTATTCTTAATACTCCGCCTTTTTTCAGAACTCTCATGCATTCCTTTGTAAAATTTAAACCTTGCTCAACAGTTAAATGTTCCATTAAATGTTCGTGATATATGTAATCTACACTGTTATCTTCAAATGGAAGCCCTTTTAGTATGTTGCATTTATAGTCAAGTATTTTTATATTTTTCAAAACATTATCATCTATATTTATCCAGCCTTCTTTGTATTGTCTGCCGCAGCCGAGATGAAGTTTTAAAACTTTGTTATTCTTTATAATATCTTTTATGTTTTTATATTTAACTTTTAAATCTGATTTTTCAAGCAGTTTTATTTTCTTTTTCCCTCTCAATATATTAATAATATCCTGTACAAATTGTATTCTCATAGATTTCTCCTTTTTTATTTTTTGTTTGGAATTTATTAAATTTGCACTTTTTTCCGTATAGAAATTATCGAGTTCTCTTTTATTCAAAAAATATTTAGCTTTTATGTAATCAAAAAGAGAAAGTTTAATATACCGTTTAAATAAATCAAGAAATATGAAATTGTATTCATAATCAAGCTCTTTGTTTATCGCAATTACATTGTCCAATCCCATTTTTTTCTTTTTGGTTTCGGAGGCTCCCGAATAAATACCTTCTTCTGTATAATTATATATGCTCATTACTTCATCAATATAATACAAATTTCCTTTTGTCAGAAAATACCAAAAGGCTGTTGAATCCCAGGTTGCTATTAACTTGTTTTTTAAATTGTTTAAATCAAGACAATCAGTCCTGCATACTCTTGATGATATATGAACTTTAATAAAGTCTTTCCATTTAAAATTTTTACTTAGTTTAATTTTTTTTGTTTTTATATTGAAAAAGGGTGGTGAATAAGTACCATCTGAACAATTATACTGCTTTGTATTGTGTCCTGAGAATGAACAATCAGGATTTTTTTCTAAGGCATCAATTTGTTTTTGCAATTTTGTATCATCGCACCAATAATCATCCGATTCACACAATGCAAAATATTTCGTATTTAAATTTTTAAGTGATTGGAGAATATTTTCTGCACTGCCTTTATTTTTTTCGTTTATATTTGCAATAACTTTATCGGGATATTTCCGGGCATATTCTCTAACTATATCTGAAGTGCCGTCAGTTGATGCATCGTCATATACTTCTATCTTAAACTTAAAATTAGTTTTTTGCGAAAGTGCACTATCTATACATTTTCTGAAATATTTTCTATGATTATAGGTAATTAGTATTACAGTTAAAAGCTCATCTTGCATTTTTTAGAACCTTGCAAATTTTAATAATATTTTCTGTTTCTAAATCTCCATAATAGGGCAGACACAAGACTTTATGTTTAATATCATTAACTACTTTAAGATTAGCAAGTTTAACAGATAAATCGTTCTTATAACATTCATAGTCATGACAAGCAGGATAAAAATATTTTCTTGTATAAATATTCATTTTTTTGAAATTATCATAAATTTCATTACGAGTTAAAGGATAATCATTTTCAATTATTATCGGATAATATTGATAAGAATTAGTTGTATTATCAGGCATTTTAGGTATTCTTATACCTTTTATTCCAAATAAATTTTCATCATAGAGAGCTTTAACTTTTTTACGTTTTTCCTGTTCTTTTTTATATAATTTTAAATTCAAAAGACCGATTGCGGCTTGAATTTCATTCATTTTACCATTAATTCCGATGTCTTCAACCAATTCTTCATTTTGGATGCCGAAATTTCTAAGATTATAAATTTTTTTTACAAGTTCCGGTGAATTATAGGATAAATAACCGCCTTCAAGCGTATTAAACAACTTTGTTGCATGAAAAGAGAACATCGTAATGTCGCCATAAGTACCAATTCCTTTTCCGTTTATTTCTGTAGAAAAAGCGTGTGCCCCGTCGTAAATAACTTTTAAATTGTATTTTTTTGCTATTCTGTCAATTTTTTCGACATTACAGGGAAAACCATAAACATGAACCCCTAAAATAGCAACCGTATTAGGTGTAATATAGTCTTCTATTTTATCGGCATCAATTGTTAGTGTATCAGGTTCTATATCACAAAATACAGGTTTAAGACCATTCCAAGAAATACAGTGCGGAGTAGCAGCGAAAGTAAAAGGCGTAGTAATAATTTCACCACCTGAATGAAAGTCCATTGCTTTAACTGCCGTTAACAGAGCGATAGTACCATTGTTAAAAAGTGAACCATAAGGAACTTTTAAAATATTTTTAAGAACAATTTCAAGCTCATTATGTTTTACTCCCATATTTGTTATCCATTTCGATTGCCAAATATCGGCAATTTCGGAAAAAACATCCTTTAACTCAGGTAAAAGCGGCTGAGTAACATATATTTTTTCAGCTTCAGAAATAAACTTTTTTGAAATATTATCAGAAATCATAATTACTATTATTCCCGAAACTATTTTACTTTAAAGAATTATACAGTGCAAGTCCCATACTAATTCGGGAAAATTAAGTAATATTTTTTTATTTTCAATTTTATTATTTAGAGTGTGAACACACTATTCATATCTTGTCGAAATAAATACAAAACACTGCCCTGCTTCCTCTAATATTAAAATTCTAAGTTCAACCTAAGTCGTCTTAACTCGCTTCACTCAGACAGACGACGACTTGCTGTTGTTTCACTAAGAATTTTTAAATATTTTCGTCAAGGGGCCGTTTATTTGTATTTACTTCATTGGAACACTATTGATAGTGTGAACACACTCCAGTAAATATCCACACTAATTAAGTAAAATGTTATAACATTGCAAAAATTGTGAGTTGTTGTAAAATAGAAGGATAAATAATTTATAAGACTAGGGGTATCATGAAAAAAGCTGATATAATTAATAAAATACAGGAATTAAAATCTCCGAAAGTTTTGGCAAATATCGGTTTTATTTTTTTATTTGCAATTATACTTACGGGCATATTAGTTTCAAAATATTTCTTTTTCCAATCAATTATAAATGATGATTATACGAGTAAAAGCACATTTACGGCAACGAAGGACATAAAAGTAACAGATTCTGTTAAAACAGAGAAATGCAAAAGAGATGCGGCAAATAATGTTTCTCCCGTGTATATTTTGGCAGACGATATATATATAAAAAATAACTTAAATGAAATTTTAAAAACATTAAACAAAAAAAGACATGAAATTAAAGATGATAAAAATAGAAATAAAGATATAGATGATACATTCGTTGAAATATCCGACTTTTTATCAAATCCTGTTATATTTTCATTTATTACAACGGCAAATGAAGAAGAAATAAAAAAAGTTTTCCATTTGGCACAAAAAACTTTAAAATCCATATTGGATGAAGGTATTACAGAAAAAGACTTTGAAGACAATACAAACGGCATTGCAAAAATCATAAGGAAAAATATTGATGTTTCTATATCAAACAGTCACGCTGAAGTTATAGCAGCTCTATTGGAAAATGTAATAATTTCAAACATGATAGTTGATGAAGAAGCAACGGAACTTGCAAAAAAGAATGAAAGAGATAAAGTAAAGCCTGTAATGATATCATTTAAAAAAGGTCAGGTTATAGTTAATGAAGGCGAATTAATTACTCAGGTTAAAAGAGAAGCTCTTTTAAGTTCGGGATATAATATTCTGAGAATAAATTATGCCGGAATATTATGTATATTATGTCTTGTAGGAATTGGAATATTTTCTGTTATATTTTACTTGAAATTTTTTGAACCAAAACTTTTAAACAGGCGGCACCTTTCGATAGTTGCATCATTATGCATTTTAATTGCATTGATGTCGGTGCTTTTGCCCGATAAATGGTCGGTATTTGCACTTCCGATTCCGTTCTTTTCAATAATGCTGTCTGTCTTTCTTAATCCGAGAAGTTCATTCTTCATTACGGTTACAATACTTGCCATAATTACGTTATCTCTGCAATTTTCGGCATTAGCCATGTCCGTATTTTTGTTATCTGTTGTGATATCTATTGTTGGTATGAACGGTGTAAGATACTCAAGAAGATTTGGATTAATCAAAGTAGGTGCATATACATCAATAGCAATGGCTGTTGTTATCTTATGCGTATACTACGACTTAGGTTTCGACAGGTTGAGTAAGGATATTACAGCCGGTGTCGTAAACGGTATAATTTCGGGGATATTTGCACTCGGCATGATTCCTGTTATTGAAAATACATTTAAAGTTATTACAGCCTTCGGTTTAGCCGAACTGGGCGATTATAATCAGCCTTTATTAAGACGATTGCACGAAACGGCTCCGGGTACATTTGAACACAGTTTGAGAGTTTCAAATTTAGCTGAAACAGCGGCAGAAGCAATCGGAGCCGATCCTATACTGGCAAGAGTCGGGGCTTTATACCACGATGTAGGAAAAATGGTTCGTCCTTTATTTTTCGTAGAAAATCAAACTTATACAGGAATAGAAAATCCGCATGATAAGTTAACACCCCGTTCAAGCAAAATGGTTATTACATCTCACACAAAAGACGGTGTAGCTTTAGCAAAAGAATATCATATTCCGGAAGCTATACAGGAGTTTATTGCCCGTCACCACGGAGATTCTCTTACAAGTTACTTTTATAATCAGGCTGTAGCACAGGAAGGTGCGGCAAATGTTCAGGAAGAACAATTCCGATATACAGGCCCGAAACCGAATTCAAAAGAAACAGCTATCCTTATGATTGCCGATGCTGTTGAAGCTGCATCAAGAACTCTAAAAGATCATACACAGGAAGAACTTGATGCCTTAATAAATAAAATTATTAAAGACATATTAAACGATAATCAGCTGGATGAAAGTCCTTTAACGCTAAAGGATATAAAAATTATTGCTGCAACTTTATCAAGGGTTCTAAGAAGCGTATTCCATAAACGTATTAAATATCAGGAAACGATTGAAGATATTAAAAATAAAGAAACAGAAAAATTGAAACAGGAACAGGATGACAAAACTTAATATCTTTATTGAAAACACTTATCAAAATTATGAAATTGATGAAGTATCAGTATATAATGACGTAATAAAAATTGCTGATTTTATATTTGATGATGCAAATTTACTGTCTAAGTCTTGTTTAGCGGAATATACATATAAAACAGTATCATTTGATATAGTATTTGTTAATAATGAAGAAATTCAAAATATTAACAACGAATACAGAAATAAAGATAAACCAACAGATGTTATAACTTTTGCTATTTTTGCCGATTCTCCCGAAAATGAACGCTATATTTTAGACGGCGAGATTAATCTTGGCGAAATTATTGTATCGCTCGATAAAATAGAAACTCAGGCTGATGAAAATAATGTATCTTTTAGAGATGAATTGTATTATATAATTTCACACGGAATACTACATCTTCTGGGGTTCGATCATCAAACTCAGGAGGATTATAATTTTATGGTTGAACATCAAAACAGAGCAAAGGCAATAGTGTTATGACCAAATTTAAGTCAGAGGGAGTTATACAGAGTCTTACAAATGCAATCCACGGACTAAAACTTGCATTTTTTTCTCAAAGAAATTTTGTAATTGAAATTATAATATCCCTATGTGTTGTAATTTCAGGGTTTATTCTAAAATTTACGGTTACGGATATATGTATTTTAATCATAATGTCTTCGATGGTACTTATTTGTGAATTATTAAATTCAGTTATTGAATTTACTTTGGATGCCGTTTATAAAAATAATTATTCAAGACTGGTAGAAATGGCAAAAGATATATCTGCAGGCATGGTTTTATTATCCTGCATTATAAGTTTTATACTCGGAGCAATATTGTTCGGAAGTTATATTTTAAAATTACATCCTGATGCATTTATTGGTGCGGCATAAAATGAAAAAGATAAAAAACATACTCATAAAGTTATCAGTTGTTTCGTTTATATTGTCAGTAATATTGTATATATTATTTTTAACGGTAGTGCCTCAAATATTGAGTTCACCGAAATTTTTAAAAAAAGTTGATGCCATTATCGAAAAAAAGACAGGCATTATCGTAAATTCCGAAAATATTAACGTAAAAACATATCCTTCTCTTTGTGTAAATATATTCGTAGATAAATTCACTTTAACATCGCAAAAAAATGAGTTATTAAAAGTAAAAAATGCATCATTGTTTTACGATTTAAAAAAATTAAAAGCAGAAAAAATTGATGCGGATTATATATATTTAAATCAACAGAACATAAAAAATGCGGCTGAAACGGCAAAACATAAAAAAGACTCGACATTTAGACCTGAAAAATTACCTGTTTTATCTGTTAAAAATGTGGAAATTTGGATAGATAAGGGAGATATAAACAGTCTGTTTATAAATATTGACAATGTGTATATTATACATGAAAACGGCAAAATAAAATGTACATTTCAGGCTGAAATAATTTCTAAATTATTCAGAAATTTAATTCACGCAGGAAGAAACGGATATATTTATATTGAAAATAATAAACTATATGCTGATAATTTAGAAATTTTAATCGGAGTATCAAGTTTGAAAATAAACGGCAAACTTACCGATAAAAGAAATAAATATGATTTTACATTAAGAGGTGAAGATATTCCGATATCTGATGTTGCAGCTTCTTTATTATATTTTCAAAAATTAAATAATAAAGAAAAAAAGTTTATGGAAAACTTTTATGATTATTCAGGTAAATTAAAGACTGATTTGAGAGTTACAAATAACGGCATAACGGGAGAATGTAATATAAATAAATTATCGGGTAAGTCCGTATTATTTGATGTTCCGATTATTTTTGAAAGTGTTCCCGTAAAATTCAACGGAAAAGAAGTTTCAGGAGGTGCCTTCGGAATTCTTGGAGGGGAGAAAGTCTATGCCGATTTTATGGTTTCAAATATATCATCAATACACAGAGAAACAAAAGGAACAGTCCAATCCGTTCTTACGAATAAATCGGCTGGTAAATATGTTCCGAATGCATTAATAACGGGAAAAACCGAAACTGTTGTTAATTGGCATATACAAGATAAAAAAATTGACATAACATACCTGATAAGAATACCTAAAGACTCTGACATATATTATATGGATGCATATTTGGGCTTAAAAGATAAAGAGCGTGAAATAACAGTTAAAACAATAAAATATGAAGACAACCTCGAAATAACAAATTATGAATATTTAATAAAAGATAAAGACAATATTCAAAAGATTATAATGGGGAAAGGATTATTTAAAAAACAAAACGGGCACTTTACACCTTCATATATTACCTGTAAAACAGAAAATGAAGCTCCTGTTTCAGTTGCGGCATCATTTTATAAATATCTTGAAGGCGGTGTTTTTAAAGGTAATCTAAAATATGATTTTCATAAAAATATAATTACGGGAACTTTTAATGTTAAAAATTCCGTATATAAAGACTATAAAATACATGAAGCAATGATAAATGCAGATAATTCAATCGTTAACATAAACGTGAACGGAGATTATAAGAAATCACCTTTTAATGCACATATATCAGGCTTAAATGATTTTAACAATAAAATTCATATTTATGATTTATATTTATTTTTAGATAATTTAGTTATTCCTAAAAATAAAAAAACATCAAACAGGATTAAATTTGATGAAAAAACAATCAAATCACAAAGCGATAATTTTGACATTGATTTATATAAGGTAAAACTTAATAAATTACACTATAAAAATGCGATTATAATAAATATATTGCTTACAGGCAGCATAAAAGATAATATTTTTAATTTTGATGTGCCTCACGCAGATTATGCAAAAGGAATACTCTGTGCAAAAGGAAATTATAACTTTAATAAAAGAACTTCGGATGTTTTATTTTCAGCTAAAAATATTGATTCTAATATAGTAGCGGAAGGTCTTTTTAATTTGACAGACCAAATTCAAGGAACCGCAAATGCTGTATTAAAAACAAAAACGAAAAACGGAATAGATGATAAAATAAGTCATATCGATTTTACCATTAAACAAGGTTATTTGCCAAAATTAGGCAGTACCGAATTTATGTTTAAACATGCAAAATTAAAGAAAAAAAACTTTACACTTCAAGATGCCGTAAATATTGACGTAAAAAATATGAAAGCACTCGCTTCCGATATTAACGGTTCATTTGATTCTTACAACGGGAAAATAAAAAATGCACACATAACATCTTCTCAAAAATATTTATCTTTATTAATTAAAGGTGATTATGACACCGAATATCAAAATGCAGATATACACCTATTCGGAAAATATAATAATAAAAAAATATCTAAAATTAAAATATTTCACGTACCCCTTTCTTTTGTAATAAAAATACTCTTTCGACCGGAAAAAACAAAAGATAAATACAAAAATGAATTAAAATCTGTGCCAAACATTGAAAAAAATCAAGAAGAAGATATCAGCGCTTTCAGAGTAAAACTAAAAGGCAACATAAATAAAAATGATCTTAATGTTGAAATGAAAAGTATTTTATAAAATTTTTAGCTTTTTAAATAATAAACAAAATAAAAAATATATCTTTTTTATCATTAAATTAGATAAAAAGAAAATATATTTTATCTATTTTACAATTTTTTGGAGTAAAATCAAGCAAAAAATTGATAAAATTGCAAAAATTAAGTGTATTTTTTACAAATTTTAAATTTTTTATTAAAAAAAACTAAAAATGAATAAAAAAAATTATGATTTTGCAAAAAAAGACTTCAAAAATCGAATTTTTTACAAAAATTCACTGGACAAATAACATTTAAAGAGTTATTATAAAAATGTGGAAAGATAAGGTGCGGCAGGCGGGTACGAAGGATACAAGGGAAATCTGCAAGAGTGCTAAAAATATGCACAAAATGAAGTTCACGTCTGTTTGTTCCAAGAAAGGTAAGTGTTATGAAAGTTTCTGCTGTTGGTTTCTTATTTCAAGAGAGTATTAAAACAGGTAAAGCAACCGGAGAGAATTATACCTGTGTAATACATAAAATTAAACCTGATGGTAATTACAGTAAAAATGTTATTTCTTCTCCTATAATAAAAACATCAAGCCTTGATACGGTCAGCCCCGAAACGGCACAGGCAAATATAAACAAGGCATTGATGGCTATAACAGATAATAATGAATCTGCAAAATTTGTAGGTGCAACAATAAAAGACGGCATAAAAGAAACGGAAGTTCATTCTCTGTTCTCTGATAAACTTTTTGCGGTAAGAACCAAAGATGCATACGGCAAAGACCATTTTGACATTATGGGTAAAGATAATACACAAAAATTACTTGCAAAAAATTTATATGCTTAACGATAAAATGTATAAGATTATAAAGAGGGTGACTAAAAAGTCATCCGCTTTTTTTATTGTTTCAAATGATGAATTCTTTATAAATCTTTAATTTGACCTTTTTTTTCTTATTTTTTAAAATTTATGTTGTACAATCAAATAAGAAAATATTATTGGAGATAAAATGAGAACACATAAGGTTGCAGTTATAGGCTGCGGAATCTGGGGAAAGAATGTTGTAAGAAATTTTTATAATTTGGATGCACTTCATACAGTCTGCGATTTAGATGAAGAAAACAGAAAAAATTTAAAATTACAGTATCCTGATATCAATATCATTGCTAATTCGGATGAAGTACTTGCAAATCCTGAAATTGATGCAGTTGCTGTTGTAACACCAAGTCATACTCACTATAAAATAGTAAGAAAAGCAATAGAAGCAGGCAAGCATGTTTATGTGGAAAAACCTATTTCAACCGTTTCAGCAGAAGCAAAAGCTCTGACAGACATTGCGAATAAAAATAATATGGTACTTATGGTTGGACATCTTTTAATGTATCATCCGGCGGTAAATCGTTTAAAAATGCTTATAAATGAAGGAGTACTGGGTAATATACGATATGTTCAAAGCGACAGATTAAATATTAATCACTTTAAAAACGACAGAAGCGTTATGTGGGATTTGGCACCGCACGATGTTTCCATGACAAGCTATATTCTCGGTAAAGAACCTGTCAGAGTAATCAGTGCTGTCGGTGCTTCAAGTGATAATAACGATATTATGGATATAACACATGTAACAATAGAATATGAAGACGGAATTATTGCTCATATATCCGACAGCTGGATACATCCGGTTAAAAGAGTTAATTTGCTCGTTCGTGGAACTAAAGCCACAGCAATATTTGATGATACTTTAACAGAGAATAAACTTCAAATTTTTGAAAGTTCTTCTCCTAAAATTTCTAAAACAGAGGTTTTGGATTATATTGAAATTGAACCTTTAAAACTGGAATGCCAGCACTTCTTAACCTGCATAGAGCAGGGAAAACAGGCAAGAAGCGACGGACATAACGGATTTAATGTCGTAAAGGTCTTGGAAGAAGCTGAAAAAATAATGCTTGGAGATAAAGTAAAATCTTTGGATAATGTTGATTTTGCGTTATCCAGAAGTAAAAAACAATAATGGAAAAGGGCTAAAAATGGCTAATTTATTAACAATTTTAAGAATGATTTTATGTATAATTGCAGTGGAGTTTTTATTTTCGGGTCGACCGGAATTGGCACTTTCATCATTTTTCATAACGCTGCTTGTTGTAATATTGGACGGATTGGACGGAGTTGTTGCGAGAGCATTAAACGAACAGTCTGAATTTGGTTCAGTATTCGATATTATTGGCGACAGGGTTGTTGAAAATCTATATTGGATTGCATTCGCCGGCTTGGGCTGGGTTGGCATCTGGGTTCCAATGGCTGTTGTAACACGAGGTATTTTGACCGACGGGTTAAGAAGTATTGCTTTATCTAAAGGTTTTACCGCTTTTGGAGAGCATTCAATGATGAAAAATAAATTTATGCACTTTTTAACCGCATCAAGGATTTCCCGTGCCGTATACGGAACAGCAAAAGTCCTTGCTTTTCTTGCCGTTATCATTGCAAATATTCCGAATGTTGAATTTTTGGATATATTAACAATTGAACAACACCAGATTTTTATTGCTATTCAGCCTAAATTAATATTATTTGCGGATATTCTTGTTTATATTACGGTCGCAATGTGTATAATAAGAGGTATTCCCGTATTAATAGAAAGTAAAAGATATATTGATGATAAAAAGTAAATTTAATGTAGTTCTTTATGAACCTGAAATTCCTCAAAATACCGGCAATATTGCCCGTTTGTGTGCTTGTACGGGTTCTCGATTATTTCTGGTCGGTAAATTGGGATTTTCACTATCCGATAAATATATGAAACGAGCAGGCTTGGATTATTGGAACAGTGTGGAAATAAAAAAATACGACAATCTTGATGAATTAAAGGCAGAATTTCCTAATTCCAATTTTTACTATTTGACGACTAAATCAAAAAAATTGTATACTGATTATAAATTTAAAGAAGGTGATTTTTTTGTTTTTGGACCTGAAACAAGAGGTATTCCGGAAAAAATATTAAAAGAAAATGATAAAACGGCAATAACAATACCAATGTTGGAAGGTCAAAGAAGTTTAAATCTTTCTAACTCTGTAGCAATAGTCGTATATGAGGCAATAAGACAGAATGCATAAAAATATAGACAAAAAACTTGTTTTCGGCAAAATGCCGTTAAGACCCGAAGAATCAAACAAAGCTACTTTTGGCAGAATTTTAAATATTGCAGGTTCATTGAATTATATCGGGGCTGCTTATTTGTCGTCTATAGCGGCTTTAAAAGCAGGTGCAGGATATTTGACACTTGCTTGTCCGGATGAAATTGTTAATGCCATTGCATCCTTGGCTCCCGAAATAACCTATAAGAGATTGAAATCCAAAAATGGGGCAATATCATCGGATAATGATTTGGGCGATTTAAGCAAATACAATGTTCTTGAAATAGGATGCGGTATTACAAATACGGAAGAAACAAGAGATTTTGTTTTTAATTTGCTTACAAAAAGAAGTTCAATGCACAATGTTGTTTTGGATGCAGACGGAATAAATATTCTTGCATCAAAAAAAGAAGTTATATCATTAAAAAATACGGTTATAACACCTCATCCGAAAGAACTTTCAAGGCTTTTAGGAGTTGATACGGATGAAATAATGGCAAATAGAGAAAAATATGCACGTATAACTTCACAAACTTATGAATGTATAACTGTTTTAAAAGGTCATAACAGTATAGTTACAAACGGCAGTAAGGTGTTTGTCAACTGTTCAGGTTCTTCTGCTCTTGCGAAAGCCGGTTCGGGAGATGTATTGACGGGAATAATAGCAGGATTACTGGCACAAAAACTATCTCCGTTTGATTCGGCAATTATAGGAACATATTTACACGGATTATCCGGTGATATTGCTTCTGTCGATTTAACAAAATATTGCGTTATGGCTACGGATATTATAGATTACCTTCCTTTTGCAATTAAACAAATAATATTAGAAGAATAGAGGCATAAAATGAATGCTGACGAAATCACTGCACTAAAACAACGAATAGAAGCTAATCCGGAGGATTATGAGGCAATAGAGTCTTATGCCATGGCACTTTCCGATATGGGAGAAAATCAAGAAGCTCTTAAAAATTTTGTCTTCTTAAAAAATCAATTTCCCGATAATGCCATGAATTATTATAATATCGGAATTATTTTAGAAAAACTAAAAATGAATGATGATGCAATTTTAGCCTACGAAAAAGCCCATGAATTAGATAGTGAAGATACCGATTTTATGTATAATCTCGCTATTGTACTTATAAAAGCAAACAGGCATGATGAAGCAGAGCAGCTGCTTTTAAAGGTAGTTGAAACAGACGAAGAAGATGAAAACTCGTTTTTTCATTTAGGTGAAATTTATACAAGAAAAAAAGATACCCAAAATGCAATTAAATATCTTTCGAGAGCCGTCCAGCTTGATAATAATGATGCAATAGCAAAATTTTATTTGGCATACCAATGCAAAGAAGCAGGATATATAGATGATGCAATCAGCTTGTATGATCAGGTTATAAGCCAGAGTCCCGATTACAGCTGGGCATACTACAATTTAGCTGCAATATACACGGAACAGGGAGATGAGCATAGAGCTATTATGTGCTTAAACAGTACTGTTAAAACAAATCCGAGTGATATAAAAGCATTAAAAATGCTTGTAAAATTACTTTGTAAACAAAATCAATATGAAAAAGCAGAACATCATTTACAATCAGCACTCCAAACAATGCCGGATGAAGCTGATTTATATTATCTTTTAGCTGAAATATATAAACAAACCGAAAACAGAGAAGGATATTTAAAAAATCTTTCGGCTGCATTTGAAAAGAAATTGACATTTACAGGTAATGAAAAAGCATTAGCTGCCGAATTTAGATCAATTCAACCTGAATTAGAAGCATTAAATGAAAAGCAGGAGCAGCCTCAAGAACAAGAGCCTGTTGAACAACAAAATCAGCCTCCGGCACAATAGTCAATTTTAAAATTAAATAAATATTTTTTCAGCTTCCTTTATTATTATTTTATGCGATAATCAGGAGAAGAGGTTGAAAATATGAAAAAGGTAACAGTTATCGGTGCGGGACTTGCAGGAAGTGAAGCTGCTCTGCAATTGGCTAAACGAAATATTTGCGTTGATTTATATGAAATGCGTCCTAATGTTGAAACAGGAGCTCATAAAACAGGTAAGTTTGCCGAATTTGTTTGTTCCAACTCACTCGGCTCGTATGATTTAACAAATGCTTCAGGTCTTTTAAAACATGAAATGGAAATTTTGGGTTCCGAATTAATGCCATTGATTATGGACTCACAGGTGCCTGCAGGCGGGGCGATTGCTATTGACCGTGAATTATTTTCTTCTCTTGTAACAAAAAAAATTCTTGATAATCCGAATATTAATGTAATAAGAAAAGAAGTTACGGATTTAAATTTTGAAATGCCTGTTATTATTGCATCAGGGCCTTTAACCTCAGAACTTCTATCTAAAAAAATTCAAGAATTTTTAGGTGAACAATATCTTTTCTTTTTTGATGCAATTGCACCTATTGTAGAAAAAAATTCGATAAATTTTGACAAAGCATTTTATTTAAACAGGTATAATAAAGGCGGAAAAGATTATATAAATTGTCCGATGAATAAAGAGGAATATGAGAATTTTTATAATATATTAATAAATTCGCCCAAAATAGAACTAAAAACATTTGAAAAAAACGCAAAATTTTTTGAATCCTGCCTTCCAATTGAAGTTTTGGCTTCACGTGGTATTGATACATTAAGATTTGGCCCGATGAAACCTGTAGGGCTTGTTGATGAAAGAACAGGCATTGAAAACTATGCTGTAGTTCAATTAAGACAAGATAATAAAGCAGCAGAATTGTATAATTTAGTCGGATTTCAGACAAATTTAAAATGGGGTGCTCAAAAAGAACTTTTGCATTCAATACCGGGGTTGGAAAATGCAAATATAGTACGTTACGGGGTTATGCACAGAAATACCTTTATAAATTCTCCTAAAGTTTTGTATGCAACGCTTCAATCAAGAAAAAATCCCGATATATTTTTCGCAGGACAAATAACCGGAACTGAAGGATACACCGAATCAATTGCTTCAGGGCTTCTTTCAGGCATTAATGCAGGAAGATACATAAATAATGAAAATTTAATAGAAATTCCATCTGAAACTGTATTGGGGGCACTTACTCATTATATATCATATGACGGGCATACATCATTTCAACCTGTTAATTCAAACTGGGGAATTTTAGATGAAATAGAAATGGATAGAAAAACACGAAAAAATAAAAAGTTAAAAAATGAAATGCTGTCAAAACGTGCAATTGAAACGACAGCCATATTAAAAACAATGATTTCATAAATAAAATTATTTTCTATACTCACAAAGCATAGCCGCCCCTATAACTCCTGAATAATCACCCAGTTTTGATTTTTTAAATATTGTTTTATCCGTTGAAATCTGTAATGCCTGCTGTTTTGCATATTCAACCGTTTTATCATAAAAATAATCAACTGCATTTATTAGGCCTCCGCCAAGTATTATTAATGAAGGATTATAAAAATTAATTATACTTGAAATGCCGGAGGCAAGATATGATGCAGCTTCATTTATAATATGAGTAACTAAAATATCATCACATTCAATAGCTTTTTTTATCATGCCTGATTTTATAGGTTTATCTTGTTTTATATAATTTTCTATATCTGATTTTTTTCCTTTTTTTAATTCGCCCAATATCCTTTTTTCAATAGCAAGTCTTGATGCATAGGCTTCTAAGCACCCTGAAGCACCGCATCCGCACAACCTTCCGTTATAAGCTACCGTGATATGACCGATTTCTCCTGCCGTTCCAGACACTCCATATCTTATTTTACCGTTTTGAACAATACAAGAACCTACACCTGTTCCTACATATACACAAACAAAATCATTTTCATTTTTTCCCGCTCCAAAAAACATTTCTCCTATTGTTGCTATTTCAACATCATTCCCTAAAAATACATTTTTATTAAATTCTTTTTCTATAATATTTTTTATGGGGATATCAATCAGCTCCAAATTTGGAGCATTAATTATAATACCTTGTTCTCTATCTATTTGTCCTGCCGCACCAAGTCCTATATTTTCAATATCATGATGAGATATTGAACTTTCGTCTATAACCTCGTTAATAGAGCTGATAATCTTTCGTACTATTTTTTCTGAACCTTTTTCCTTTTTTGTTTTTTTCTTAACAGAATTAATAACATCTCCCGTTTCTTTATCTATAACGGAAGTAAGAATTTTTGTACCGCCTAAATCAATACCTATAGAATATCTGCCCATATTTATATATTCCAGTCTATATTGCCTATTATAACATTTTTTGATAATTTATTAAATTAATTATTTTTATGGGTTTAAAACATGCCATAAATAGGGTATAATATCATAGTAGATATTTTATGGAGGCAAAACTACATGCGTATTACTGTTACAGGTCGCAACATTGAAATTACGGATGCTATCCGT
>CAJONH010000039.1 GCA_905235825.1 Candidatus Gastranaerophilales bacterium | reverse complement strand
ATAAGCAAAAAAGAGAAGGACTCCTTCTCTTTTTTTGTTGTTCACTGTTTATTCCGTAATATAAAAATCAGAATTTTAATAATCATTTATTTCGTTATAACAAAAATAGCTTCCTGTGCAAATAGATTAGAAAACATATTATATTGTATGCCGTTTTTTATATTCGCCTTTGTTGTATAAATTCCTTCCAAAATTTTAAAGTTATGGTTCTTTGAAAATACAAAAAAATCTTTTATTGTTAAAAGATGTATATTGGGCGTATTATACCATTCAAACGGCAATACTCTTGATTTTGGCATTCTTCCGGTTAAACAATAGTTTAACCGCACTCTCCAATATGCAAAATTAGGAAAACTTACAATACATTTTCTACCGACTCTAAGCATTTCTTCTATTACATATTCAGGATTTTGAGTTGTCTGCAGAGTTTGATTTAATATAACATAATCATAAGATTTTGTTTGAAACTGTTTTAAACCTTCATCTATGTTGCCCTGAATTACGGATAATCCTTTTGATAAACACTTAATAACTTCTTCCTGTGATATTTCAATGCCGACACCTTTTATCTGCTTTTTATCTTTTAATAATTTTAATAAGGTGCCGTTTCCGCAGCCCAAATCTAATATGCGGGAATTTTCTTCTATTATATCAACAATTACCGAGTAATTGAGGTGAAGTCCTTTTGATTCTACATAATGCTTTTTAATTTTCAAAAGTTTCCTCCTTTATGTGTTCGTTTAAAAAACTTTTTATGATTTTTGATTGAACTTCATATTCAAGCAAAAAGGCATCATGTCCGCAAGGAGATTGAATTTCGCAATATGATACATCTTTATCCAGCTGCATTAAGGCATTAACTATTTCTTTTGATTGATTTGATGGAAATAACCAATCGGAATCAAATGAAATTATTAAAAATTTTGCATTAGTATTTTTAAAAGCATTTTGAAGAGAACCGTATTTTCTTGCCGGATCAAAATAGTCTACAGCTTTTGTGATATATAAATAGCTGTTTGCATCAAATCTATCCACAAAAATTTGTCCCTGATGCTGCAAATAGCTTTCAACCTGAAAATCTATGTCAAAATTAAAATCGTAATGATTTTTATTCTGCAATTTTCTTCCGAATTTATTATACATAGCTTCTTCGCATAAATATGTTATATGACCTATCATTCTTGCATTAGAAAGCCCCCTGTCTGGTTTCTCAGCTTTATCATAATAATTTCCGTTATTCCAATTCGGGTCAGAGATAATTGAATTTCGCCCCACTGCATTAAATGCTATTGCCTGCGGAGATAATCTTGACGTTGTTGCTATTAAAATCGCAGACTTAACCATATCGGGATAACTGATTGTAAATTGTATTGCTTCCATTCCTCCCATTGAACCGCCTGCAACAGCATACAGCGTTTTAATTCCAAAATAATTCAATAACTCTTTTTGAACATTTACAGTATCTTCTATTGTAAAAACAGGAAAATTCAGTGCATAAGGTTTATTTGTTTCGGGATTAATTGATGACGGGCCTGTTGTTCCCGAACATCCGCCTAAAATATTTGTTGAAATTATAAAATATTTATTGGTATCAAAGGCTTTGCCTTCACCAATCATATCATCCCACCAGCCGGGCTTTTTATCTTCTTCCGTATTATAATAAGCGGCATGAGCCGTTCCCGTAAGAGCGTGAATAACCAAAATTGCATTATCTTTATTATCGTTCAAAGTTCCGTATGTTTCATAAGCAACCGTAATCGGCCCAAACTCAATGCCGCTTTCAAATTTGACTTTTTTATCTATTTTATAAAATTTTGTTTCTACTATTTTTTTTTTCATTATTTTTTTGATATTTCTATTGCTTTGTCAATATCATTTATAATATCATCTATATTTTCAAGTCCGATAGATGCTCTCATAAAATCTTTTGAAATACCTGCCTGTTTTAATTGCTCATCGCTGAGCTGTCTGTGTGTAGTACCCGCAGGATAGGTAATAATAGAACGAATATCACCTAAATTTGTTGCATGTATAAACAATTTTAAAGATTCAATAAACTTCTTGCCGTCGCCGTTAACACCAAATGCCAATAATGATGATGCTCCGTTTTTTAAATATTTTTGTGCCAAATCATAATTCGCATTAGATTTTAATAAAGGATAATTAACCCAATTAATATCAGGATGTTTTTCCAAATGTTCTGCAAGAGTAAGAGCATTATCGCAATGTCTTTGCATTCTAACGTGCAAAGTTTCCAGTCCGAGCATTGTTAAATAAGAATTAAAAGGACTTTGACAGCATCCCAAATCACGCACCAAATGAGTTCTGCATTTAACTATATACCCCAAATTCCCAAAATCTTTATTATATGTTAATCCATGATAACTTTCATCGGGAGTTGTCAGGCATTTAAATTTATCATTTTGCCCCCAGTCAAATTTTCCGCTGTCTACAATAGCTCCACCCATTGCATTACCATGACCCGATAAATATTTTGTTGTTGAATGGACAACAATATCAGCACCAAATTCAAACGGACGGCATAAATATGGCGTTGCAACAGTATTATCCACAATTAGCGGTATTCCGTATTTGTGTGCCAATTTTGCTAATGGCTCAATATCGGCAACATTTATTGAAGGATTTCCTATTGTTTCCGTATACAAGCACTTTGTTTTATTTGTAATTTCTTTTTCCCAATCCGAAATATTATCACCTGAAATTAATTTTACATTAATGCCGAATTGCTTAAATGTTTTTACAAAAAGATTATATGTTCCGCCGTATATTTTATCCGTAGATATTATTTCATCGCCAGCCTGTGCAATATTCAAAATTGCAACCAAAATTGCAGACATGCCGGAAGACGTTAACAATGCCCCGCATCCGTTTTCTAATGCGGCAATTCTTTTTTCTACAATATCATTTGAAGGATTTGTCAAACGTGTATATATATCCCCCTCCTGCTTCAAATCAAATAAATCTACGGCATAATCAACGCTGTCAAAACTATATGCCGTGTTTGCATATATAGGATGTGATATCGAATGATTTTGTTTTTGTAAATCAATAAATCCCTGTGTTGCAATAGTTTCAAATTTCATACTTCACCCTCTTATTTATTTATATATAATAACATAGTTAGTAAAAAAATATAATAAAGAGAAAGATAACTAGCAATACAAGAAATCATCAGGTAATTCTTCATCCAGCAATCTGCCAAATTCTTCAAAATTTAAGTCTAAAGCTCTTAAAACTTTTGCTATATTGTAAAATGAAGCCTTTGTTTTCGCATTCATAATATCGTCATAAGTCGATTGAGGAATATCATTACCTGCACACAGGTCGGTATATGTTATGCCTTTATTCGATTTTACTTTATTT
>CAJONH010000038.1 GCA_905235825.1 Candidatus Gastranaerophilales bacterium | reverse complement strand
TTTTATTATTTCATAAAATGTCATACATTTTTGTATTTTTATAATAGAATTTTAAACAAAATTCTCAAAAGAACTGTTACTTTTTCTCAAATCGACTGTTATTTTACAACAGGAATGGTTAGTTTGATATTTTTTTTGTAAAGTCCGCTTGTTGTTTCATTCATTTAACACTTTATTGTCAAAAGTAAAATCAACATCAACTCTATCACCTTTATATTCCGAAGGCAGTGCTTTATATGGAAAAGCCAATTTAACAGCCTTAACAGCTTCTTCATCCACTTCATATATGCCTGATGAATTTTTAATTTTAATATTTAATAATGTTCCATCTTTCATAATTGAAAATAATACGACAACACAATTACTTTCATTGTCTTTAGGCGGAGTCCAATTCTTTTTTATCTCTTTTTGCAGTTCTTTCATATAAAGGTCAAAATAAGGTGCTTGTTTTGTATTTTCAGTATTTTTAATATATTCGGTTTGTACTTTTTTTAGCTCATTAACATTTTTAATATATTCGTTACTTGTTTTATCATTATAAAAATTGTAAGCACTTAAACTTGCTTTTAATATATCTTTAAAAGAGCCGTTTTTAAGATTATTTAAATCTAAAATATATTCTCCCAGTATATGATTGGTTTCAAAAGAATATATTTTTGTTCTTAATCGTTCTTGTTCTTTAGAAAGTATTTTGTAACTTTCAGGATTTTGTTTATCATATCCTTTAAGCCTTTCAATTTCAGCAAGTGAAACAGCCATATCAAAAACGTCTTTTTTTGTTTTATATGAATACCTTTCCCAATTATTCGATGAAACATAAAATTTATTTTCATCCTCGGTTATAACCTGCTTTTTAAAATAAATAGAACTTATTTTATTCATTGAATTATCAATTTTATTTACTGTTTGTTCTGATGGCATCGGATGATTTATTGTATTACCCGCTGAAATAAATGCAGAAAACATAAAAACAGAAAGAATAACAAATGCCGGAATGACTAACAAAAATATTATTAAAAAAATTACACATTGTTTTTCCTGCGATTTATTAAAAGCAGCTACATCATTCCATTTTTTATTTTTAAAAGCCCATTCATTGCCTTTTAATCCGCAATAAATTGAAAAATATAAACTCCAAGGTGTAAATTGTATTAATAATGTCCATAAAGTTTTATATGATTTATTGAATAAGCCCCATATCCATGTGCCAAAGAATGCACCCCAATTGAATTCTTTTGTAAAGTCATACGGATAATTAACAGTTATTTTTCCATGTTTAAATAATATTATAAATCCAAAAATTATGCATATAAAATGCAATAAAAAATATATTTTAGAAGGTAATATAAACCAAAGATTATTTAATAAAAGTAAAAATATAATAAATCCGTTTAAATACTTATTAATTTTTCCGTTAATATCATTTAATCGTCTGTATACATTAGATGCAAATAATAGAAATGTAAGAGGAATTCCGCTTATAATCCACCATTTTAATAAAAATGGAGTTTGCGAAAACATTTTGGATAAATCAAATAAATCCCAATAAGTTTGAATATTTGAATACAACCATATTGTATATGGAATAGTGAAAAATAAAGAAATGGCTATAATTAGAATAATATTGAGAAAATAATCACGTCTTCCTATAATTCCGCTAAATCCATATAATTTTGTATTTAATCTTAATTTATCTTCCATTATTTTTCCTCTTTCATTATTTTCCAATTTGACTATACATGTCTGCCATTCATCAATACAGGCAGCAATACCGGCATTAGAAAAAGTATTGATAAATAAAGCAATACTATAATACCTGCAATTGCCCATTTCTTTTGATATTCATGAAATGCTTGAATATTTTCAAAATGCTTATTCTGCCATGCCCATTTATTGCCTTTAATACCAAACAAAATAGAAAGTCCGATTAAGAGTAATAATAGGGCTATAATCACGCTTCCAACAGAAATAATGCAAAATAACGGTTCTGAAGTAATTGTTATATATGGTATAGAAATAGTTATTAATAATGGTATTAAAAATTGTATAGCTAAAAAAACTAATGTAATATATGTATAATTACCCACACCCCAAATCCATGTGAGCAAAAAAGCACCCCAGTTAAATTTTTGGGCAACTGAATCAGGAACCGTAGAGTTTGAACCTAATCCTGAATTAGTTGTATCATAACCTGATTGCATTTTATAATTTTCAAATGACATAACACTTCCTTTTTTATAGGTATATTCCCTGTGAAATCCTAAGATAAACATATACAAAATTTATCTGTTTTATATTTCCTATTGCCGAAAAAATGCATAAATTTAATAATTTTTAACTGAAATTTTTATAAAAATATAAAAACAGCTGTTACAAAAATTAAAACATGCAACATTCAGAAGTTATATAAGTAATGTTGGATTTTCTTTTTTATAGCTTGTATCGGGCAAATTTTTATGTAAGAATAAAAAAAGATAAAGGAGAATTTCATGAGTGAAATACAGACTGCTCAAATAGGCATAATAGGCGGAAGCGGATTTTACAGTTTTTTTGAAGACTCGGGTAATCCGTTTGAAACTGTTACGCTAAATACACCTTACGGTGAACCTTCTGCACCTGTTACTATAGGAAAAATATGCGGAAAAAAAGTTGCATTTATTCCAAGACACGGAAAAAATCATCAGTTTTTGCCTCATACGGTTAATTACAGAGCCAATGTCTGGGCATTAAAATCACTCGGAGTTACAAGAGTTATTTCTCCTTGTGCAGCAGGAAGTCTTCAAAAAAACGTAAAACCCGGAGATTTTGTTATTTGCGACCAGTATGTTGATTGGACAGACGGCAGAAAAAATACCTTTATTGAAGGTCCAAAGTGCATTCATCCTTCTGCAGCCGACCCGTATTGCCCCGAATTAAGACAAATAGCAATAGAACAGGCAGAAAAACTCGGTATTACCGTTCATAAAAAAGGTACTGTCGTAATAATAAACGGGCCGAGGTTTACAACTAAAGCAGAATCAAAGTTCTTTACAAATCAAGGCTGGGATGTTATTAATATGAGTCAATATCCCGAAGTACATCTTGTCCACGAACTCGATATGTGTCCTGTTACAATTGCACTTATTACCGATTATGATGCCGGACTGGTAGGAGATGTTCCTCCCGTGACACATCAGGAGGTTATGGCTGTTTTTAAATCCAATATAGACAGACTTAAAAAATTATTAATTGCAATTATAGACAACATTCCTGTTGAACGAAGCAGCTGTGAATGTCATAATGTTACGCATACTTCATAAAAAAGGGTTATTATGGTTCCTCAGACACTTTCACTTTCATATTTAGTTGTATTAATTTTCAATATAACGTATTTGATATTGCTTACGGTAATAATTTTAAGCTGGATACCTATTTTTGATATAAGAAAAGAACCGCTGGCATCAATGCATAAATTTTATAATGTCATAATGGCACCTTTTAGAGCAATCATACCGCCTATTGGAATGATTGATATATCACCGATATTTGCATTTATATTACTTCAAATTTTAGAAAATCTAATATTGAGAATACTTGCTCAGTTAGGTTTATAATTTATAAATATATAAAAAATTATCATTTTCGGACTTACTACATAAAT
Organism: Candidatus Gastranaerophilales bacterium; assembly: GCA_905235825.1. GTDB lineage: Bacteria > Cyanobacteriota > Vampirovibrionia > Gastranaerophilales > Gastranaerophilaceae > Avigastranaerophilus. The sequence continues at coordinate 3,882 of CAJONH010000038.1, read as the reverse complement.
ATAGTATTTGGTTTTCATATTTTTTTTGTGAATTTTTGTTAAAAATTATTTGGCTTATAACATTTTATTATGATGTCTTTTTTTTGGATAACAGGAAAGATAGGTCGAAGAATATGAATATAAACTTTTTGCCTGTGAAAAATCATATAACATACTTACAGAAAATTTCAACAGAGTGTGAAAAAAATAAAGACAGTCAAATTTCTAATCCTGAGGTAATTGATGAAAAGTCAATGTTTGTTGAAAGTAAATATTTATCAGGTTATTACAATATAACAAATGCAAATAATAAAAAACTTGACATTGACAAAAATATAATCGCAAATGCCCATTTTGAGCAAATGGGTAAAAATGGGTTAACAATTAAAATGCCAAGAAAAGTTTATCTGAAAAAATTAACTGAGATTTTAGAAAATTCTGAATATAAAAATGAAGATAAAGATGAAATATTGAAAAAAATTGGTATAACTAAAATCGAAGGTATCATTGATTTTACGGGAGAAATAACATTAGACAAATTACTAAAGAATTGTAATAACGGTAAATTATGTACAAGAGAGCAAAAAATTTATGATTTAACCGAAAATTTTAAAAAAAATAAATCAAATAAAGATGAATTTATAGATAATTTAAATCTAATTTTAAAAAATGAAACAATTGAATATAAAAAAGATATTCTAAAACAATTAGGCATACAGGTTAAAAACGGAATAATAGGATATAACGGAATAATCAATATTCAAAATTTAGATATAAATAAAAAAATAGAAAAAGATATTTATGATTTAACAAATGATTTTATTAATAATAATGAAATACAAACTCCTGATGAAAAATTAAATAACGAAATAAATAAAATATTAAAAGTAATGCCTGAATTTATTAATATAATAGGTAAACAGCAACATAGTTTTCATGATTTCAGCATTGATATTCATACATTAAAAGTTTTGCAAAATATTGTAACGGATGAACGTTATAAAAACTTAAAACCGGAGGATAAACAAATTATTGAATATACGGCTTTACTTCATGATATTGGGAAACGTGAAATTGAAGAATCAGACAATGAACATCCTAAAGCATCAGCTGAAATATCTAAAAATATTCTTGAAAATCAAAATCTTAGTGAAGACTCAAAAAATAAAATTCTCAATTTAATTGAAAATCATGAATGGTTATATTGGTACGATGATACAAGAAAATCAAAAAAACTTGAAATGGATGTAACCGGTAGAGATATATTAAAAAAATTTTCAAATAATGATGAACTGTTTAAAATGGCTCAAATACTCACTGGAGCTGATATTAAAGGAATTAAGGAAAATACTGAAAATCAACAAATCCGAGAATGGTTATATGTACTCAACAATATAAATGAAAATTTTTATGATTTATTGGATGAAAGTTATAAAATAGATACCGATGTATGCATTGAACATACACCGGATGTAAACGTAAATTCTAATACTATAAAAAAATTAGAGGGTTGTCATACATCTTTTCTCACTAATGATGAATTAGTGCGTTTGACTAATAGACAAAAAATCAAGAGAGTAGAAAAAGGCATAAACGAGCTGGCAAATGAATTAAGAAATATGACACCTGATGAATTGTTATCTTTAGACACAGATAATCCTGAAATAAGAAATAAAATATTAGATATATGGGCTTGGAGAAAATATGATGAGAATTTGAATAATAATCCCGAATTACAAGAAGCATATATTCAAAAATTTAACGAAATATGTGATAACAATACAATTTCATTACATCCAAATGAGGTATTTATAAGAACCACTCCTGTAGGATTTGAACATAAACAAGATGAAAAAGGTTATTATATAGGAAAACCAACAAGTGATATTAATAGAGTAAGTTGGCCGGGTGCTGCCGCAAGATTTAAAGCAGATGGAAATTTCAATATACCTGAATGTGTTATTAAACGCCTTATTGATGATAAATTAACACGTGTTACCAATGATAATGCAGATGAAAAAGAAGGTTCCGAATCTACAATCTATGTAATTTCATCCGAAAATGGAAGTGAAATAAGAGGGTTTGACTGGCAAAAAACAGGTACTATAAACGAAAGCAGATTTGGCAGCCATGCATTTGGAAAAGAAAAAGACGAAAATGGTTATCCAACAGAAGTTGATTTTTCAGATAAAGTAAGATTTAAACTGAAAAAGAAAGTAGAGTTTAACCTAAAAACAAAATTAGGAACAATCCCTGTATATATTGTTTACCTGACTCCAATTAATGAAGATTAGTGTAATCTCGGTTGTTTTAATTTGTATTTGGAAATATTTTTTGATATGAATATTTTTTCTTTAAATTATTTCTATCTTGATTAAAATTAAGTAAATCGCCGGCAATATTATATAGAACAGGTTCCAGCTTAATTTTACCTTTAAATTCATCAGGTATATTATCATAACCGACATAAGCTCCTGATATTCCTCCGGCAATAGAACCTACTGTATCACTGTCGCCATCGTGATTAACAGCATTTATTAATACCTGCTTGTAATCATCAGGGGTTTTTAGATTACAATATATCGCAATAGCGAGAGCCTCATCACCATACCATCCTTGCCCTAAATTTTTTATAGCTTCTGATGGTGTTAAATCGTCTTGTTTTGATAAACTTACTGCTTTTTCAAGCATATCTGCTAAGTCATTACTGTTTTCTTTTGTTCTTAAAATAGAAATGGAATCCGCAACTGCTTCACTGATATTTTTACCCGATACAATATTTGCAATAATTGCAGCATAAGTGCCTGCCGATAAGTAACCATCAGGGTGTCCATGAGTTAATGCCGCACACTTTGCTCCAATATCAAAGGCAATATCAGGATTTTTATAATACATTAACCCAATAGGTGCAGAACGCATAACTCCGCCTGATGTTTTTGCATTGTTTAAAGGTTCTTCTATTGAACCTTTAACATCTTGCGACAATGCAGCCATACATGTTTTTCCGCTGCCTCTTGTTCCCTGTAAATCTTCTATTTCGGAAATCCATCCTTTATTTTGTTTTTTACCCTCAGCACATAATTTATACCATGTTCTGTAAGAGTCAAACATAATATCATAATCAGGCGGACAAACCGAATTAAAATGATGAGCTGCCGCAGATTTTAAAAGACCATCTGCCGTAAACATGGTTAATTGCGTATCATCGGTAAAATTTATAATATTTTGCCGATTTTCAGTTAAATAAGTAATTCCATCTTCACCAAATTTCTTTTTTATTTTCTTCAATTTCATAAATTCAACAGGAGCACCGAAAGCATCCCCAATAGCACCGCCAATAATGCATCCTGCATACTTATCTATATTATGTGATAAATTATTATTTTTTTTACTTTTCATAAATGAACAAACTTGCATTTTATTATAATATGAATTTGGAGTAATTTGTAAAAAATCACTACTTAAATTATTATTTGATTTTTTTTCATTCAAATACATCTGTCTATTTTTGTTAATTAAATTTGTTTTGTATGTATAAACATGCGAATTTGTTAATATATTCATTTTTTATATCTCTTTCTTTTATAATAATATTTTAAATTAAACAATATTAAAATTTGAGTATTCCAATAAAAAATTGGATTATGTAGTTATTAAAATTTCCATAATCCAATTTTATTATTATTATATTATTTATTTTCTTAATAATTTAGGCAGAGTTTCCGCCCATAAATTAGAAAGTGCTTGTTTATCACCTGCTGCAATTTTTGCTCTTTCAGCAATAGTTTCTTTTACCGTAGCAAAAATCCCCTTTGATTCTTCATTAGAAGGATTTAATCTCTTAACTAAATCTTTTATATCTTTTACATAAGGATTGCCTTTTGCATCAACTTGAACATATTG
>CAJONH010000037.1 GCA_905235825.1 Candidatus Gastranaerophilales bacterium | reverse complement strand
ATGAAATCAGAATTAAAAGAATTTACAAATTCATTTGAACAAAGTGATGATATAACAATGATTGCATTTAATTATAAGGCAAAATCTTTCAATCATAAAAATACATATAAAAATAAAGCATCAATATTAAATGCTGCAGATTTTTTTGACTGGCTGCACAAGTCTATTGAAACTTGGAATTTAAACGATTTACTTATTAATAAATTAAACGTATGTTCGGAAGAAATTTATGTAAATATAGCATCATACGCATATCCTGATAAAGAAGGAATGGTTGAAGTTTCAATAAGCAAAACTGATAGTGAAATAATATTAAAATTTGAAGATTTTGGTATTCCATATAATCCTTTAGAAAAACCCGATCCCGATATAACGCTGCCCTTAGAAGAACGTCAATTGGGGGGGTTAGGTATATTTATGGTAAAGGAAATGGCTAAAAATGTAATTTATGAGAGAAAAGACGAAAAAAATATCTTAACACTTGTATTTGAGCAATAAATTGACATAAAAAAAGATATAATATAAGATTGATAAATAAAGAGGTAGTTAAATTATGAGTATAGAAAAAAAGAAATTTGCAAGCGGAGAAATGCTTATTAAGCCAATTGGAAAAATAGATGTAACCAATACTCCGGAGTTTGAAAAAGAAGTGAATGAAGAAATTGATAATATAACATATTTAACAATTGATTTATCCGAAGTTAATTATATATCAAGTGTAGGTTTAAGAGCGTTTTTAGCCTTTCAGAAAAAACTGCCGTCAAAAGATAAAATGAGAATAATAAATGTTAAGCCTGAAGTGCTTGAAATATTTAAAATGGTTGGATTTGATAAAGTTCTAAATATAGAATAAGGCGGAAATAATGGCAGATTTTATAATTGAAAAGAAAAATTTTGATATGCAGAAATTAAGCATAGAACTTTCAGAATACTCAAAGCTGCATAATATTGATGATAATACAAAATTACAGCTGCTAACAGAAGAATACCTTACAAACATTTTATTTCCTAATTTTGAAGGTGCGGTTGAGATTTCAATTGTTAATGATAATAATGAATTATCACTGGTTTTTATGCATAAAGGAATTGATTACATGAATAAAATTACGGATGATAGTTTTTTTTCTTTAAAAATTCTTGATAATAAAACAAAAGAAATAAAATCATACACACAAGACGGTATAACTACTGTTAAATTCATTCTAAGTTAATTAAAATTTTAGGATTAAATATATGACAGCATTAAAAACTTCAATATTAGGAATAGAATTTGAAAATCCGTTTTTACTTGCTTCAGCTCCTCCTACGGCAGCAATTGAGAGTATAGATAAAGCGTTTGAAATGGGCTGGGGAGGTGCCGTTTTAAAAACCATAACGCCTGATGATTTGGAGATGATTGAAACAAGTCCTCGCTATGCAGTTATGAAAGAAAAAGGCAAAGTTATCGGATTTCAAAATATAGAACTTTTGAGTCATAAAACAGTTCAGTATTGGGTTGATGGTATTAAATACTTAAAAAAGAAGCACCGGTCAAAAGTTATTATTGCGAGTATTATGGCATCTGTAAAAAGAGAAGAATGGCAAAATCTTGTAAAAATATTAAATGATACTCCTATTGATGCTTATGAACTTAATTTCTCGTGTCCGCATGGTATGCCTGAAAAGGGCATAGGAATGGCGATAGGAACATCTTATGAAATATCATCAGAAATTACAAAATGGGTAAAAGAAGTTTCAAATAAACCTGTGTTTGTTAAATTAACACCAAATGTAACTGATATTACGCAGATTGCAAAAGCAGTTGAACGCTCAGGTGCAGAAGGACTTGCGGCAATAAATACGGTTCAAGGATTTTTGGGAATAAATCTTGATACATTAGAACCAAATCTTAATATTGACGGAAGAACAACTTATGGCGGATTATCGGGTGCTATAGTTAAACCTATTGGTTTTAGGTGTGTTGCTCAATTAAGACAAAATTCAAACTTACCAATTTTAGGTATGGGCGGGATTTCAAATTGGGCAGATGCCACACAATATATATTGCTCGGTTCTGATGCCGTACAAATTTGTACGGAAGTTATGTTAAACGGATATGGTATAATTAACGGGCTTAAATCGGGCTTGTTGAATTATTTGGAAGAAAAGGGAATGAATGATATTTCTGAACTGAAAAATATAGCAATATCAAAGATTACAACACATGAAAAATTAAATAAAGAATATCATATACATCCTGAGATAGATAAAGAAAAGTGTGTACTTTGCGGTAAGTGTGTAAAGATATGTTTTGAATCAGAACATCAGGCATTATCAAAAGACGATTGCCAAGTCAAATTAAGTAAAGATAATTGTGTCGGCTGTTCATTATGTTCACATGTATGCCCGAAAGAAGCAATAAAGATGTGCATTTAGTATCGAAATTAACGGTTTATAAAAGCTATGCTCCTGTTATCACAGGAGTATAGCCTAACATTCTCTAATTTTCGCATTAAATCACTTATACCATTCAACTTAATCCACTGAATATTTTGGTTAAATGTTCTACACCTATTCTTATCTAATCTAGTTTCGCACTCTGCCGCCGTGCCTCTCACAAAAACGCAACTTTTGTTGCCTTTTTGTTCGGCAGAGTCCGCGCCGCAAGATTGCTCACTACTTTCTGTTTGCTCTGT
>CAJONH010000036.1 GCA_905235825.1 Candidatus Gastranaerophilales bacterium | reverse complement strand
TTTTCATGCACAGCCTTTTGACTTCGTTTCCTCTGGATTGCTTCGTCACCTAATGTGCTATTGTTCCTCGCAATGACATGGCATGGGCAGATTTTAGTCTGCCAAAATAAATCGGTTGACTAAAGTCATCCCTGCTTGCTTTCCTGCTTTTCAGCCGTCCGGAATTTCGCCGTGTCATTCTCACCTTAAAAGTTCTCACTTTTATTTTTTTGAATTATAATTAACTTATGAATTTTTACAGTGAAGAAATATTAAAATTAAAGAAAAATGATAATTTCAGGCAAATTCGTAATATAGAACATAAACACGAAAAATATATACGTGTTAACGGGTGTGATTTAATTAATTTTTCGTCAAATGATTATTTGAATTTAAGTACGGATAAAGTATTAATTGAAGAATTTATTTCAAAATATAAAAACAGTGATGAATTTATATTTTCCTCGGCATCGTCAAGACTTTTAACGGGAACATCTTCAATTTATGACAGACTGGAAAATAATCTTGCAAAATTGTTTAATAAAGAAGCATGCCTGCTTTTTAATACGGGGTATCAATGCAATTTAGGTGTTGTTTCTTCTCTCGTTAATCGTGATGATGTAATTTTTTCGGATAAACTTAACCACGCAAGTATTATTGACGGTATGAAATTATCGGGTACTAAATTCTATCGTTACAGACATTTAGATTATAAAAATCTTGAAGAACTTTTAACAAAGCATAGAAACGAATATAAAAAAGCAATAATCATATCGGAATCGGTATTCAGTATGGACGGTGATATTGCGGATATTTCAAAACTTGTTGAACTAAAAAATAAATATGATTGTCTTTTAATGATTGATGAAGCTCATGCTTTCGGTATTTTCGGCAAAAACTTGGCAGGTGCTTTTGACGGTGTTAAAGATATTGATATAATTACGGCGACGCTTGGTAAATCTTTTGGTTCAATGGGGGCTTTTTGTGTTTCTTCACGCACAATAATCGATTATTTAATTAATAAAGCCGATTCTTTTATATTTTCTACGGCTTTACCTTCCGTAAATATTATGTGGTCAAATTTTCTTATTGAAGAAAAATTTAATACGGTAAGAGAAAAAGCTAAAAAATTAAATAAACTTATTATTGAAGCAAATGATTATGTGCAAACAGGGGGTAAAACTCAAATAATTCCCGTTATAACAGGGGAAAACGATAAAACGGTTAAAACAGCCGAATATCTCCAAAGCAAGGGATTTTATATTCTGCCCGTAAGACCTCCGACTGTTCCTGTTGGAAGTTCACGTTTAAGATTATCACTGACTTCCGATATTACTTTAGATGAATTTAAAACAGTCATTGATACCGTAAAAGAGGTTTTATAATGCGGTTTGATTGGTTAAATAAAAATAACAATAAAAATTTAATAGTCTTTTTTAACGGCTGGGGAAGTATTGTACCCGAAGAACTTTTATATAATAACTTTGATTTACTAATGCTCCACGATTACAGCGATTTTACCCCGTTAACAGCTGATTTTTCATCTTACGAAAAAAAATATTTAATTGCTTGGTCATTAGGCGTATACGTTTGTAATTTTTATTTTGATAATTTTAAAGACTTTAACGGATTTACCGCAATTAACGGAACACTTATGCCTGTTAACGATAATTACGGAATACCTGTTAACGCTTATGATTTAACTATAAATAATTTTAATGAACTTACCTGTAAAAAATTTATGAAAAAAATCGGCTCCTCGTCTGAAATTACACGTAAAATTGAAGATTTAAAACAAGAACTCATTTCAATAAAAAATTTAAAACCTTCTCATTTTTTAGATTTTAATAAAGTAATAATTTCAACTAAAGACAGAATTTTTCCGTATAAAAATCTTAAAGCCTTCTGGGAAAATAAGTCCGTAAAAATTATTGAATTGGAAGCATCGCATTATGTTTTTGAAAAATTTGAAAATTGGAGCGATTTAATATGATTGACAAATCGCTTGTAAAAAAACGTTTTTCAAAAAGTCTGAAAACGTATAATGACAATGCTCTTATACAGAAAGAAACAGCAAAAAAATTAATTGATTTTCTTCCTCGTAAAGAATTTAATTCAATCTTTGAGATTGGCTGTGCAACAGGAATTTTAACCGGACAAATTGTTAAAAATATAAAATTTAAAACGTATACGTCTAACGATATAGTTGAAAATTCAAAGGCATATATAGATAAAATTATTCCCGAAAACACCTTTATCACAGGAGATATTGAAACTATTGAAATAAATCAAAAATATGATTTGATTATTGCAAATGCGGTTTTGCAATGGTGTGAGAATACATCGGGAACAATAGATAAACTTTTTTCCTGCCTTAATAAAAACGGAGTTTTGGCTGTTTCAATATTTGCTAATGATAATTTAAAAGAAATTCAAACCGTATTAAATATAAAATCCCCGATAAAAACTGATTTAAACGGAATTATTGAAGAATACCGCTTATTATTTGACAGCCCTAAAGACGTTTTAAAACACATAAAAGCAACAGGGGCAAATGCTTTGACGGAATATAAATTTACAAAATCCTCATTAAAAGCCTTTGAAGAAAAATATAAAACATTATATAATGTAAACGGAAAAGTATGTTTGACATATAAACCTTTATATATAATAAAAATTTCTTAGCATGCAGGGCAGATTTTAGACTGCCAAAAATAAATTGATTGAGTTTTTATGAGTGTCCGGGTAGAGAGATTTACGGGAAATTATGCTTCAATAAAAAGTTTTCTGCCGACAATGTTGGGTTTTCCATTATAGTAGCCTGCATAATAACCGCCTTTAACAGGTCTATTAACACCGTAGCTGCTGCTTTTTGTCTGTGATTGTACAAAAGGATTTTCAAAAGGATTGTAACTTGATTTAGTACTTACGGCAGAGACTTGTGCAGCCGGAGCATAAAATACATTTGATACCATATTCCGTAATGCATTAATCATCTATCTTTTCCTTATTTCTATACACATATTTATATATAATTGCTGATAAAAAAAAATCATCTTTTTGTATTAAATTTGTAACAAAATCGAAACAAATATGTTAAAAATAAGCCGTAAAGTGGAACATAAGGAATGTAAGTGAAAAGTTAAAAATACTAAAAATATGAAATAACGGATGTAAAACGGTTAGAAAATGCCCGAAGATACAAGGGAAAGAGTTATGAAAAGAGTTTATAATTGTTATTTTATTAGTGTTTTTACCTGACAGAGCTTACGCATGGAGCCGCAATAATATAATTATTACGGATTAAGGTGAATGTATATTGATAATAAGACAGTCAATCGAGCAAACACCAAATTGAATACAATAAATGTGCATGTTTCAAATATGCTTCATTTAATTTTATATATAAGTATAATAACACGCTGATAATTTTTCATATACCGAATATATACGGCTATAAACTTTAACGACAAAATTGGTTCAATTGTCTACTGCAAACAGATGATTGTAGGTATGTTAAATTCTATAAATGCTTGACTGTTTTTTAACAAAAGTATATAATTAACTGGTACTTGGAAAATAATCGAAAAAGACGAAAGGTAAAAGAATTATGAAAAAACTAGGTTTTACCCTTGCCGAAGTTTTAATTACTTTGGTAATTATAGGTGTAATTGCCGCAATGACAGTTCCTACATTGATGAACAATACTAACTCTCAAGAATTTCGTTCGGCATTAAAAAAAGCTATATCAAGCGTTAATCAGGCTTTAACATTAAACTACGCATTAACCAGTGAATGTGCAATGGATTTTGACACTGCACCAAAATTAGTTGATGAGCTTTTTGCAAAAAGGATGAGCATTATGCAAAACGGTACTACTCGTCCTACATGGTCCGGTACCGATGACGGTGCATGTGCTGGAACAACTTTTGCAACAGCAGACGGTATTTTATTCTGTATTAAGGATTATTTAACTACGGGTACAAATTGTGATGCATATAACCAAAATCCCTGCGGAACAGCTCCGAATTTGTTAATTGATGTTAACGGTCAGAAGGGACCGAATAAAATGACGGCGAATGCTTCTCGTCCCAAAGATATTTATGCGGCAACAATTTATTCTCAGAGAGTTATACCTTACGGTGATGCTACTCAACAAGTTATGTATGATGCAGGTTCTGTAACTTCTGGCACAACACCTGCTACAACTTCATCAACAACAGGTTCATAATAGTTGTAAAACTTTTAAAAAGAGATACGAATTTCGTATCTCTTTTTTTTACTTTTTTAGTGAGCAAGTGCAGACTTTAGACTGCAAAAAATAAATTTTAGGTGTGCATGAAAGAATATTTGCGTAAGTTAATAGGTATTATTTTAAAGACTCACATTTGTTTTAACCTTTTCTCATCTTTATCCATTCCTTGTTTTAGTAAAGATTTAATATAAGTTTGATATGGCATACCTAATTCTTTTGCAATTTTCTTTGCTCTTGCTATCTCAATTTCAGACCACCTGAAATTAACTTTAGTATATTTCTTTTTAACATCAGTTTCAGCCTGTTTTATTACTTCATTAATATTATGAATATTTCCAAATTCATCAAGAATATCACAACTATCTTCAACTATTTCGTCTACTGAATTATTAAGCATTTCTTCAATTTGTTTTTTATTAAATTTTTCTCTCATAGTTATCTCCAATCTGAAAATGCAGTTATTATAAATACGTATGAATCTTTCTCTTTTAGTTTCATATAATAAAGTGTTATATCATAGTCTTGTGAATATGCTTCATATCTTTGATATTGCTCATTCCATTCTTCTTTTGATATTGTAAAAAATGCACGAATAGCATCATCAGGTGTTATTAATGTCTGTGAAATATATGAGGTTCATATTGCTTGTTAATCGGATTTATGTCTAATTTAAATTTAAATGTATATTTACCAACTTTTTTAACAAGATATTTACAATTCATAATAATATTATATCAAATTGTACTCACTTTGTACACCCTGCGAAATAATTACAGGAATTATGTTGTAATAAATTTTTACTGAATATTAAAATTTTATACAACATAATATACTAAATGGTGTAAAAATTTATTTATGTTCAATATCTTTGAATATATCGGGAGTTTGTCCTTTTGAAATGGGTAAAAACTTCATATTGTTATGAGCATCTTCTTTATTTTGGTTATCATATCTGTATTGAGTCCAAAATCTTGTAATACCTGAAAGCGTCAACCCCATAAATAATAAACTGAAAGCATAGGGAACTCCTTCAACAAATGCTTTTTGTTTTGTAAGTCTTGATAATTCTTCACCTGCGTCACTGCCTCGTTTCGCAGCAAGTTTTTTTGCCAGTTCGGGCAATTCTTCACGTTTTGGGGTAACAAGTTTACCGTCTTTATTTTTTTTCAACAAATCGGGAAATTTATTTTTCTTTTCAAGTATTTTTTCAAATCCTTTTTGGAAAAGTTCACTACCAAAAATTGTATAGAATACAACAAGCGGAACTCTTGTCCAAACCTCTAAAACATCGAGTCTGCCCCTGTCTTGTGCCGCTTTTGAATATCCGAACAATCCCAAAATTGCGGTAAATGCCAATTGTCCCTTGCTTAAAGCAAGTTTCCCGTTATCATTTGCAAAATCCAGACTGAATTGACTAATAGTATCAGTAATTTTTTTATTAGTAACTCCTGCTTTTTTTAAGCCTTCTGCTGCTGCTTTCCCCGGATTTAAAACAGCTTTTGAAACATTTTGCAAAAATTCGTATTTATGACCTTTCAACGCAAGACCTGCACCTGCCGCAACACCTGCAGCAGATATAATTGCTGCTTTTTTTAATTGTTTTTTTGCATTTTTTTCAATTCGTTCCTGTTGTTCGGGATTTTCAGTTTCTCTGCCATTCTCATCAAGATTTGCTATATTATTGAAATTACCTTTATGGAAAGTTTTAAGCGTAAATAGATTTTTGGCAAAACTCAATGTATATTCGGCAACGGGAATTGCAGTACATGCCAGAACAATTCCTGCTTTTTTTGAAATTGCACGTTTTTTTATTTCTTCACTTATTTCTTTATTTTTTGTTATTTCTTCAACCGTTTTGGGTATCTGTTCATCTACTTTTTTCGCAATATTTTCAGGAGTAAAACTTTTTCCGTTAAATATCTTATTTCTAAACAATTTTTCACCCAAAATAGGAGAAGCAAAATAAAAAATGCCTGATTCCAAAAATTCTAAAAAACTCATTTCCGCAAAATCAGCTTTACTTCTTGCAAATACAGCTTTCGGTGCCCAATTCGTAGCTGTATCCTGAATAAATCTGGTAGAAGATAAATTTTCCTGTGATTTAATAAATATATCTGCGGCTTTTGCCAATCCCGTTAAATCATGTTTAAATGACGGATTTGATTTATTGTTGTTATGTAATTTTGAATTGTAGTTTTTTTCGCTAAGTGTAATCATTTCTTTATCCCGTTAAAATTATTGTAAATACCAAAAAAGCTGCCTTTATATCAGGCAGCTTATCTTTAATTATTTTAACGAGTTTCACATTCGCAACAAATAATGACTGCCTGACATATCGCCTTGCATTTGCATCATCATATTCATCATTATTTGTGCATTATTAAACAATATTTGTACCTTTTCTACATTATCAGATTAACCCCAAGCAATTTTTTTGTCAACCCTTCAAATAAAATTAATTAATCAATTCCATTATTTAGAGTGTTTTGTATTTATTTCGACAAGATATGAAAGTGTGAACACACTCTAGTTAATACCTACAATAAAATTTAAAAAATCATTAATTTATATGATACATAAATTTAAATATTCTTATATACTAAACAAGCAAATATAATAGAGGTTTAGGGTAATATGGCAAAATTGGAGAATATAAAACGAAAAATTCAGGAATTAAAACCTGATTTACAGGTTGTAAAACCTGCAAAAACAAAACCGTACAGCGATATTGACCTTAATAATTGGAAAGAATATTCACACGTAAAAACTGACACGTGGTGGGAATTTACTTCAAGAGATAACAGTCATGGTCATTCAAACGAGTATCACGGCAATTATATTCCGCAAATTGCCCGCCAGTTATATGAAAGATTTACAAAAAAAGGCGATATAATTCTTGATATGTTTTTAGGTTCGGGAACAAGTGCAATTGAAGCCTTGAATATGGGCAGAAGATGTATCGGGGTTGAACTTAAATCGGAACAAGTTGATATCGTTAAAAATAAATTCACACCAAAAGAACTTGTAACCGATATTAATTTAATTTGTTCGGATAGTGCGGATATAAGCGTTAAAGACAAAATACAGGCGAGATTGGATGTTATGCGGAGTGATAAAGCTCAATTTTTAATACTCCATCCGCCTTATGACGATATCATTAAATTTTCAGACTTAAAAGAAGATTTATCCAACTGTGAAAATACCGAAAAATTCTATGAATTATTTTCTCAAGTTGCTCAAAACGGTTATGATATGTTAGAAAAAGGAAGATTTGCCGCTCTTATAATCGGCGATAAGTATTCTGACGGAGAAATTGTTCCTCTTGGTGCCGATTGTGCTTCTAAAATGAGAGAATTAGGCTTTAAAATGAAAGCAATAATAGTAAAAAATATGGAAGGTAATGAAAGGGCAAAAGGCAAAAACGCAAATTTATGGCGGTATAGAGCTTTAAACGGCGGTTTTTATATATTTAAGCACGAGTATATTTATGTTTTCCAAAAGATATAGAAATAAGAAAAAAGGCACTTACTATGTGCTTTTAAATGATAATGTAAAAAATTGCACAAACGCTAATGACGGTCAAATTATGGTTTTATACCAAAGTGAAGATGAACCCGATTTATTGTTTGTACGTGAAAAATCTGAATTTTATATAAAATTTGAAGAAGTATTGTAACACTTTTCAGTTTTTCATTTTCCGTAAAAATTATTTTATTTCAATTGACGGGAGAGAATCAAGCTGTTTATTCTTTAATTTATTAACAACGGAATCTACAAGATAATCATATCCTTTCATATTACGAATATCGCTGCCAAATTCCTTATCAAGCATATCTATTACCATTGCACGAATTTTTAATTCTTCCTGCACAAACTTATTTTCTGCTGCAAATGCAGACAATAATTCATCCTGTTTCCCCGTTGATGAGAACTTTAACCATTCGGATTTAATATTTTTTTTATCGGGGTTTTTACCGTTTTGCGACCTGTTTAAATTGAACATTTAATACGAACTTCTCCGTTTCTAAAATAAACATCACGAACTTCTTTAACACGATTGTCCTTTATATATGATAAAACATTTTTTACGTTTTGTACAGTGTTCATCTTCTCTAATACGGTATATAAAACCAAATCGTGCAATAATGAATTATTTTTTAACATCGGTAATTCATTGTCTAATATTGTTGTTACCATTTCCGAAACCAATCCGGTTTCGCACTCTGCATATTTTTCCGTATTCGAATTTTTATTAATAGGACTTGTCATGCATGTTTCATTTTCGCTAATCAACTCCAGCGTTACTTTTCGTTCTTGGGTTATCATAATTCTTACCTTTGTTTATTATATTCACTTCCTTAGATTGAAAGTTTCAAAAAAATCTCAAATTTACTAACAGCATTAAAATCTTTACATTTGTTAACAGAATTCGGGGGGGGGAGCCCCAGGCGAATTTGTGCAGAATTCGGGCTTACATTTTACTCTCTCGTCAAATTTTAGAAAGAAAAAATTTGAAAAAGAATAAAAAGTATTAATCTTTATACAGGTGGCAGGGGAAACAAAATAAGCAGCCATTGCGAAAGTTCTTAGAAACAATAAATGCAAGAACGATGAGAA
>CAJONH010000035.1 GCA_905235825.1 Candidatus Gastranaerophilales bacterium | reverse complement strand
TGTCCAAGCTCAGGACATTTTCGGACACAATTTCCACAAATCGGACTTTTTCAAATGCGAATTTTGGAGTACTTCCGACCGCTATTTTTCAAACACACAGCCAGTTTTCACCCTATTCGCATTTGAAGCGTAAACTCGCAGATGGGGTGAAAAATAACAGTTGTCCAGTTAAATTACATTAAATTACACCAGTTAAATTACATTTACCATCAACAATAAATTACAATTAGACAAAATAAAAGCGGGTTAAAACCCGCAAGGTATAAAGTTTTGCGTCTGGCGCGATTCGAACGCGCGACCTATCCCTTAAAAGGGGAGTGCTCTACCTACTGAGCTACAGACGCTTGTCTTATCTTCTCTTATAATGTATCAAGAACATTTTTTGAAGTCAACAGTTTTTTTATTTTATTTAAAAAATAATTTTACTAAAGTCTGCTATTTTATCAAATTTCTTTTTTACTATATTTAACAGACTTATTCTATTATTTTTAATTGCTTCGTTTTCATCCATTACCAGAACTTTATCAAAAAATTCGGTTATAACTGGTATTATTTTATATAATTTATCTGTTAATTGTTCATAATTTATTTCATTTTCCGAAATATTTTTCACTGAATTATATAAATCTTTTTCTTGACTGTTTACAAATTTTAATTCATCAACAGTTGAAAATTCTTTATCATTTTTTATTATTCTTATTATACGGTTAATTGCTTCGTGGAATTGTGAATAGTTTGATTTTGCTGTTATGCTTCTTATAATGTCCAGTCTTTGCATAAAATCTTGCAGGTTTGCCAAAACATCTTTATTTTCTGCAGCTGCTTCTAAAATATCATGTTTGTATTCATCTGACAGCATAATGATTAGTCTGTTTACAAGAAATTCTCTGATTGTATTATTCAGGCTGTTTTTGTCTTTAATTTCTATAGGCATGTTATCTATAGAGATTTTTATTAATTCTGATAAATTAATTTTTAAATTGTTTTGTATTATTGTTTTTAAAATACCCAATGCAGCACGTCTTACTCCTAACGGGTCTTGTGAACCTGATACTTTTCTTCCGTCTGCAAATACTGCTGTTATTGTATCTATCTTATCTGCAATACCAACTATCTGTCCTTCTATACTTGAAGCAGTTTGAGAATCTGCATTTAGCGGAAAATAGTGTTCCATTATTCCGTTTGCTACTTCCTTTGCTTCTCCGCTTCTTAATGCATAGTCACAGCCAATATATCCTTGCAATTCGGTAAATTCAAAAACTAATTTTGTTACCAAATCTGCTTTACATAACAAAGCTGTCCTCTCTATTGAATTGAATGATGCATCAAGTTCTTTCGCCAGATGTTTTGATAAAATACCTATTCTCTGTGTTTTATCATACATTGAACCTAACCCTTTTTGGAATGTTACCCCCTTTAAATCATCTAAATATGAAATTAATGGTCTTTGGGTATCCTCCTGCACAAAAAAGACTGCATCTTCCAGTCTTGCAGTAACCACTCTTTCATTACCCGCTTGTATATTATCAAAAGTACTGCCTACATAATTACTTATTGTTATAAACTTATTCAATAATTTTCCGTCTTTATATAGCGGAAAATATCTTTGGTGAACAGCCATTACCGTTACTGCAACTTTTTCCGGTATTTGCAGATACTTTTCATTAAATGAACAAATTACCGGAATCGGCCATTCAGTTATATATGTTATTTCATCTAAAAGTCCTTCATCAATAACTATTTCTGCTTTGATTTCTTTTGCTTTTTCTTTTGCAAGTTTTACTATTGTTTCTTTTCTTTTGTCTGCATCTGCAATTACATTTGCTTTTTCTAATTTTTGCAAATATTCATCAGGATTTTCTATTACTATTTCGCTTTGACTCGAAAATCTATGACCTCGTGTTTTATTTGATGCTTTTATACCCGCAAATTCAAATTCAACTATCTCATTATTAAATAATGAAACAATCCACCTTACGGGACGTTGAAATTTTATATCCAAATCAGCCCAACGCATAAAATGTGTTCCCTTTAGCTTTTGTATTATTTCAGGAACAATTTTTTGTATAATTTCTTTTGTATATTTTCCTTTTTGTTCGATTTTAGCCCACAAATAATTATCTTGTTTATAAAGATTTTCAACTTGAATATTGTTTTTAGCTGCAAAACCGAGAGCTGCCTTTGTTAAGTTTCCGCTTTCATCGTAAGCTATTGCTGCTATTGGTCCTTTTATTGTTTTTGACCCATCATCTTGTTTTTCGGAAATATCTTCAATCAAAACGGCAAGACGTCTGGGGGTTGCATATATTTTTATATCAGAAAATTTTATTTTATTTTCTTCCAGTGTTTTTGTAAATTCTGTTTTTAGCTGTTCCATGGCAGAAGGTATAAATTTATATGCTAATTCTTCTGTTCCGATTTCTAATAAATATTTATTCATATATATCCTCTCAAACAAAATATTCAACCAGTATTATAATTCAAAAACACTTTATGTAAAATAAAATATTCAATAAAAAAGAGGCTGTATTGAATACAGCCTCTTAATATATTTAAATAATTAGTCTTTAGCATGACCTGCTGTGCCTAATACATCTCTCATTTTATGCATTACCATTTCTTTTACGGCTGTTCTGCCGGGTCCCATATATTCACGGGGGTCAAATTTTTCGGGATGTTCAATGAAAAATTCACGGATTGTTGATGTCATAGCCAATCTTAAATCAGTATCAATATTTATTTTTGCTACACCGTGTTTTGATGCGTAATTCAGCATATCTTCGGGAACACCTTGTGCATCAGGTAAGTTACCGCCAAATTTATTGCATTTTTCAACAAATTCTTTCGGTACTGATGATGAACCGTGAAGAACTATCGGATAATCTCCGAAACCTGCTTCTTTAAGTGCATCTTTAATTTCTTTTAATCTTTCAAAGTCTAATTTTGCTTCCCCTTTAAATTTGTATGCACCGTGTGAAGTTCCGATTGCAATAGCAAGAGAATCACAACCTGTTTGTTTTACAAATTCTACAGCTTCTTTAACATTTGTATATTTAGCATCTTTGTCGGAAACTTTTACGTCATCTTCAACACCTGCCAGTTTACCAAGTTCGGCTTCAACTGAAACTCCTCTTTCATGAGCGTATTCAACAACTTGCTTTGTAACTCTTACATTTTCTTCAAACGGGAATCTTGAACCGTCTATCATTACTGATGAAAAACCACCGTCAATACAAGCCTTACATATTTCAAAATCAGCACCGTGGTCTAAGTGTAATGCTATAGGTACTGTTGTTGTTGCAAGTGCAGCTTCAACCAATTTAATTAAATAAGTCTGATTTGCATATTTTCTTGCACCTGCTGATACTTGAAGAATAATAGGTGATTGCGTTTCTTCCGCTGCTTCTGCTATACCCTGCAATATTTCCATATTGTTAACATTGTATGCACCGATAGCATATCCGCCTGCAAGTGCCTTCTTGAACATTTCATTTGTTCCTACTAATTTTCTTTCGCTCATTAGTAATCTCCTCTTGTTTTTACTGAACATCATTAATTTACATCAAACAAAAAAAAAATTAAACAAACAGAAATTTTTTATTTTATAATTTTTATGGTTTATAACGGTAATGCAGTATGTATTCTTAACAAGCACTGATTTATATGATATATTTATTTGTGTTTTGGAGGATATGAAATAAATGTATACAGATAATCAAAAATACTGTTTATTCGGAGGGTTATCTTTTTCACTTTTAATCTTTCTGTTTATGCTTTTTTTGTTATCTTTCTGCGGTTTTGTTTTTCACAAAAGTATTTCTGTTTTTTATGCACTTTTTAGCTTTTTTGCGGGTATTATTTCATTGTTTTTTTATTTCAAAAATATAAGTAAAAAATATTGCCCGAGAAAATTTCGTGATAAGCCGAATGAAATGAGGTGTGAACGAAATTTTGGAGTGGTTACTTTAAAAAGTGAGCACTTTGCCGGCGGGGTTGACACGGCGGCAGAGTGCGAAACCAGATTAGATATTTTAACCGCTGTTGTTTTATACATACTGTTTATATTCTCTGCTTTCTGCTTAGGAAGTTTTTTCTTTGATTCATCCTGGGATGGCAGAACATATCATCAGGCAGGTGTCGTAATTTTAAGCAAGGGTTGGAATCCTGTTTATGATGATATTTACAGCTTTTGCTTAAATTTGTATAATTCATATCCAAGACATCTTATTTGCGTTGATAATTATCCTAAATTTGTTGAAATTATTCAAGCAAACATATATCTTATTTTTAAAAATATTGAAGCGGCAAAAATGACTGCATTATTATCTGCCATTATTTTATTTTGTTATTCCTTTTTTATATTAAATAAAATTTATTTCCATAACATAAGTTTAGTTTATAAGTTTTTATTGTCTTTTGTTATAACGCTAAATCCTGTTTTCATAACACAATTTACTACTTTTTATTCAGATGGCTACGTTTACATATATTTTGCAATTATGTTGTTTTCAATTATCGATATTGAAACTCAAACTAAAAGGCCGTGTATCCCAATTTTAATGCTTATAATGAGTTCTGTCTGTCTGTTTAATGTAAAATTAGGTGGTATTTTATGTGTACTTACAACATATTTTGTATATTTAATTTATCTTTGCACAAAAAAAGACCGTAAAAAAATAATTAACTTATTACAGGCTGTTTTTATTACCGCAGTTTTAGCTTTAATTTCCGGTATAAATCCTTATTTTACAAATATCAGCCATAACAGACATCCGTTTCATCCTCTTGCAGGTAATTACAAAGTGGATTTTATGACAAGTACAACACCTGATGCATTCCTCGGTCATAACAGGTTTAGAAATTTATTTATTTCCACTTTTTCAAAAGTCAAAAATCAGAATAAAGAGTCTGCTAAATTTGAACTAAAATTGCCTTTTTCAATTCATAAAAGCGAACTTCAATACTTACAATGCACAGATAACAGATTCTGTGGATTTGGAATTTTATGGAGCGGCATTCTTTTGCTGGCATTTGTATTTCTTATGTTTATTAAATATGAAAAAAATGCTGAAAATGAGCTGAATATTTTAGTATTTACAATTTTAACATCGCTTTTATTGATTAATCCATACGGCTGGTGGGCAAGATATGTTCCATATTTTTGGCTGATACCTGTTTTTATTTGCATTTTGCTATGCATGAAAGCCAATAAAACAATATATGAGAGAATTTTGATTTATTGCCTTTTGATATTAATGTTATCTAATTCTTTAATACAAACTTATTTCGTTATAAAAGAAAGCATAAATTATAAAAATTATGTGAATTCATTTTTTAATTCAATAAAAAAACATAATAATACAATAAATATATTCAATATATATGACTGGTCGTTTGTTGCAAAGTTTCAGGATAAAGCTATACCGGTGCAATATGTTTCGTCGGAATATTATTTTAAGAATAAAACTGATTTTAAACCAATTCCGATAGCACTTGATAATGTTACTATATGGGATTATAAGGAGTAATGTTGTATAAAAATATTTTAGAAACAATAAAAATAAATCATTATTTAAAAAATATAATAATTTTTATCCCGTTGCTTTTATCTTCCGATTATAATAAACCTTCAATAATTTTTATTAGCTTTATAACTTTTATCGCCTTTTGTTTTATTTCGTCTTCCGTTTATATTTTTAACGATTTAATTGATATAAACAGCGATATAAAACATCCTATAAAGCGTAACCGCCCGATAGCAGGCAAAAAAATCACTGAAAAATCAGCTGTTTTTTTATTTCTTATATTTTTAATTTTTTCAATTACAATTTCATATTTTATAAATATACGATGTTTAATTCTTATATGCTCTTATTTTATTTTAAATATATTTTATTCGCTTTTTCTTAAAAAAATAGCTTTTGTAGATATTATATGTATTGCAATAGGTTTTATATTAAGAATTGAAGCAGGGTATATTTCTATAAATCAAGCAAAATCAATAACTCTAATCTTATTGATATTTTTTACATCATTATTTGTAACTTCAATAAAGAGAAAATTGGAATTTATGCTATCAAAACAAACAGGCTTTTATAGAGAATCAATACAAAAACTTGCTTATGACCGTATTGAAAAGTTAATCGATATTAACCTCTATTTAGTACTAATTTTTTATTTTTTACTTATGTTTCAACTAAAAAATATTTATGCTTATATAACTTTATTTCCTTTTCTGCTGATTATGCTAAGACTTAAAAATATAACCAATAATGTGACAAATAATGATGACCCGATGTTTTTTATTATAAATGACAACATAATAAAGTATTTATTTGTTTTTTATGTGATTTTTCTTTTTTTATATGTATATACAAAGTAGAATTACAGAGTATACAATAGACAACATATTATTGAAAAAATCAAAAAAAAATGATACAATCGCAAACAAGAAAGTGAACGGAGGACAAAATGCCAAAAGAAGATAATGCTGTTTGTTTCGGTATAGGAGTGCTTTTGGGAGTTGTTGCAGGTGTTATTACATCTGTTCTTTATGCTCCAAAATCAGGTGAAGAAACAAGAAAAGAATTTGAAAATGTTGTTACCGATTTAGCTCAAAAATATACTCCCGAAATACAACACGCAAAAAAACAAGCTCTTACATCCATAGATGTAATGCGTTATAAACTTGAAAGAGAATATAATAAATTGAGTGACTCAATAAAAGCTAAACAAATTGCTAAAGCAAAAGAAAAAGAATCAATCGATTACGAAGTTAACTAGGAGTGAATTATGTCTGTAACTTTGGAATGCATATTGATAATCTTTATAATTGCTCTGATTATTATGATGGTAATTCTCTGTATTTATCTTTCAAAATTAATAGAGCAAACAACTGATACAATGAAAAGTTTACAAGAATTAACCGATTTGGCAAAAAAAGAACTTGAACCGGCGTTAAAATCAATGAATAATGTTTTAAAGACCGTAGATAATGTTTCAATAGCAACAAATAAACAATTTGATACGGTAAAAAAAATTCTTACAACACTACTGGGAGCATCTTGTGTTGCATTGACTAACGTCAGAAATAAAGGCGGTTTTTTCAGCGGTTTGGTCAGCGGATTTAAATTATTTAAAAAAAGGAGATAAAAATGTCTATAGGTAAATTTATGGCAGGTTTCGCAATAGGCGGTATTGTTGGCGGTTTAATCGGTATTATACTTGCACCGCAATCCGGCGAAGAAACCAGAGATATGCTTGCGGATAAATCAAAAGAAATTTGCGATAAAGCACACGATACAGTCAGTGAAATTCAATCAAAGGCAGATGGAATTGTTAATGATATGCAGGCAAAAGGCGATGAATTAATTGCAAAACTTCAGGAAGTTATTAATCAGCAAAAAGTAAATGAAAATTAACAAAATTTGAATAAATTTGCCCGAGAAAATTTCGTGATAAGCCGAATGAAATGAGGTGTGAACGAAATTTTGGAGTGGTGATTTTAAAAAGTGAGCACTTTGCCGGCGGGGTTGACACGGCGGCAGAGTGCAAAACCAGATTAGATAATAAAACCGCTTGTTATTGTTTACTGTTATAACAGCGGTTTTTAATTGCAATAATTTTAATTTCATATAATAATATAAAATGTTAATAATAAAAATGAGGATTTATTTATGACAGATACTATGATTTCAGACTTAACTTTAAAACTTGATTTAACAAATCTTTCAAAATATCAAAACAATGCAAACGAAGCCGTAAATGACATAAAATCAAGAGCAGGTAAAAAAGGGCAATTTTTAAATTGGATTGGTGTTCTTCAAGAAACTCAATTAAAAAATATAGATAATTTGTATGATTTAGCAGCGAAAGCTAAAAATCATCAATATACCGATTTGGCTATTCTTGGCATTGGCGGTTCAAGACATACAACTGAATCTTTAATTAAAATGATAGGTAAAGATTCTAATATACATTTTTATTCATCAGTTGACAGCGAAAGTTTCAGAAGATTTATTTCTAAATTGGATTTGGCGAAAACACAGTTTTTGGTTGTGTCAAAATCCGGCGGAACAATTGAAACTACAGTTGCTTATGAAAATGCGAAAAAAGTTATGCAGGAATATTTGGAACGTGATGATGTATCCGATAGATTTATTGCAATGACGGATGTATCTGCAGAAAAAAGCAATTTAAGAAGACTTGTTAATGCAGGAGATATAAAACTTTCAGGGTGTGTTCACGATGACGTCGGCGGCAGATTTTCCATTTTTGATGATGCTACAATTTTTACTCTTGCTTTTGCAGGTGTTGCAAAAGAAGATGTTGTTGCAATGCTTAATTCTTCATTAAATGCTCAAAAAGAATTTATGAATTCAGAAATATCAAAAAATCCTGCAATGCAGCAGGCTGTATTCAATGTTCAATCAAGATTAAACGGTAAACAAAAGCATTTTGTTGAATATTTCGGAGATGCATTTCAGGGTACAACATTATGGGAAAAACAATTAAAAAATGAGTCGCTTAAAGCTAAAATTTCTACTGATACAAACGTAGGGCCAGGATATTTACATTATAACGCTGAAGCTGACCTTGATAAGGATAATACAGATTCTTTCTTTACATTCGTCTATGCAGTTCCTCAGGAAAAAGTAACAAAAGCTGTTTTGTCCGGTGTTGTCAGTGCTTATTCCAATATGCATCCCGTTAGTGTTGTTGAGTTAAAAGATTTATCATTAACAACATTGGCAAAATTTATTGAATTTAAACATTTTGAAACTCTGTTTACAGGTCACATATTAAGACAAATAAACGGTGATATTTCCACTGCAGATGATACAGCTATTCCGGAAGTATTACAGCCAAATGTTGAAATATACAAAAAAGAAGTAAGAAAAGCAATGGCTCAAGAATAATAACTACCTTTAAATACGAGAGAAGCGGGGTGAGAAGCCCCGCTTTTTAAGTTTTGAGAGTGAGAGTGAGAGTAAATCTTTTTTATTAACCAAGTCCGCTGAATTTAGGCATAGCTCTTTCAATACCCTGTGACTCAGCTTGCTCGATTGTTTCTAGTTCTTTTTGTAATTTTGTAACTTTTGTATCAAGGTTTTTAACTTCCATTTCAAGTCTTTGTTCTTTTAATGTTACTTCTGTAACTTCTCTTTGAATGGCATCCGTTTCTTGCTTAAAACGTTCTTGACTTGCTGAAATTAAAGCGTTAATTGAATTTCTTTCGTCAGAATCTCCGGCATCAGCTAAACATTCATATAACTCTGCCAATTCTCCGGATTGTGCTGCACTTTGTGATGATAATTGCTGTTTTAATTGTGTCTGTTCTGTTGCTATCATAAACTGCTCATCAGCTCTCTGTGCCTGTTGCATCTGATAGTTGTTCAACATACCGACAATTAGCAATTTTCGTTGTGAAAATAATGCGTAACCCATCTCTCGTCCCTGTGTAAGTCTCTCGTATTTATATAAAAAATATATAAATTGAAAAATTGCTAATTTTGAGCTTTTTTGTTAAGTTTTCGTTACAATTATATATCATTGGTATATAAAATTAATATATAAACAATAACGTAATTATTTAAAAGGAGATAAAATAATGATATATTTAATCTATATTAATTGAGAAAGAAGGCTGTAAACAGAAGATTTTATGGCTTTATAACCGACACCTGAAGAAGGAGATTTAGCAATACATATAATTGATATATATTTATTTATATTATCTAATTCATTATTTTTTATAGCAAGACGGACTGTTTCACGCATTAATCTTTTTATTCTATTTCGGACAACAGCACGTTTATGAACTTTTTTGCTTACAACAAAAGCAAAACGGGTATTTAGTAAAGAGTCATTTTTTTCTTTACCTATATATATTGATATATATTCATTTGATATAATGTGGTGATTTTTATATGTTGCAATAAATGCAGACTGATTTTTTAATCGATATGATTTTGGAAGCATAAGCAAACTAATAGGAGCTGCGAATGCAGCTCCGCTGACTTTCATATTTAACTTAAAAACTAAGCTCTTTCTTTAGCAGTAATAGCAAGCTGATGACGACCTTTTGCACGTCTTCTGTTTATAACTTCTCTGCCTCCGGGGGTAGCCATTCTTGCTCTGAAACCGCTTACATTTTGTCTTTTTCTTTTTGTACCTTCAAGCGTGCGTCTCATTTTATTTCTCCTTGAGTAATTTATTTATTTTTATTGTATTATGATAATAAATAAGACAAACTTGAATGTCAATAGTTTTTCCTTTATTTGCTTATGAAATAAGGAAAATTCAGATGAAAAGAGGTTAAAATGAATAAAATAGGGTTTATTGGCGGCGGAAAAATGGCAACGGCGATTTTAAAAGGAATTATTAATTCAAATTGGTGTAATCCTGCCGAAATAATTGTTTCTGACAAAAATGAGGATGCATTAAAATATTTAAAAGATAATTACAGTATAAATGTTACTACTGATAATAATCAGGTTGTTAATTCATCTAAGATAATTCTTTTTGCAGTAAAACCATTTGTTATCAGAGATATAATGAATGATATAAAAACAAGTATAACAAAAGAGCATATTGTATTATCAATTGCCGCCGGTATTTCTATTAATACAATAGAAGAAATACTTGGAAAAATTCCCGTTATCAGGATTATGCCGAATACTCCGGCACTTGTAAATGAAGGTATGAGTGCAATTTGTAAAGGACATTTTGCCGATGATAAACACGCAAAAATTGCGGAAGAAATTTTTAACAGTGTAGGAAAAGTAATAAATTCGGAAGAAAAATATATAGATATTATAACTGCCGTTTCAGGTTCAAGCCCTGCATTTTATTATTATTTTATAAATGAAATAGCTAAAGCGGGTGAAAAACTCGGACTTGATTATAAAACATGCTTGAAACTTTCTGCACAGACAGCTTATGGCAGTGCAAAAATGGTTTTGGAATCAGGCATAGATCCTGAACAATTAATTATAAATGTTACAACACCGGGCGGATGTACTGCTGTCGGTAATGAGGTCTTAAAAGAATATAAAACTTCCGATATAATATTTGAAACAATTGAAAAAACGGCTAAAAAAGCATTTGAATTGGGTAATAAATAAATGCAGAGAAAAAGCTGTGATTTTATAGAACATGGCTTGGTTTTTACCTGGAAAGATGTATTAAATTGTTGTCTTTATCAATCAAATGACGGTAAAAATATTTTATTTAACAAATATTTTTCTGATACAACATTTTCTATTGATAGTATTCTGAAAAAAAAGGAATACATAAGACTGCAGTTTAATGAGGGAAATATTTTTCCGGGGTGTATTAATTGCCATAATTTAGTTGAAAAAAATTGGGATGATGAGAAATATATAAATATTATATATATTTCTCATTGGACAAAATGTAATTGTAACTGTTTTTACTGCTATTATGATGCAGGAAAGAAATTTTTTCAAAAATTTAAAAATGAAAAAATTCTACCTTTATTGATAGAGCTGAAAAAGAAGAATATATTAAAAACTAACGGTTATATTGTTATAACGGGAGGTGAGCCGACTGAACTTAATGAACTTGATAAAATTATCGAGTTTTTTATAAAAAATAATGAAAATAAAATAGTTTTAAATTCTTCGGGAATAACATACAAAAAATCTATAGAAAAAGCACTGAAACATGATATTATGGAGCTTACAATATCTATAGACTCTGCAGATAGAGAGTTATATAAAAGAATAAAAAGAATAGATAAATTCAATCAGGTTATTAAAAATATAGAACATTATATAAAAGCACAAAACAATAATAAAAAAGGAGTAAGATTAAAATATATAATTCTCCCTGAAATTAATGATACAAAAGAATATATACTGAAATGGATTAACTTATGCCTGCAATTAGGAGTTAAACATATAATACTTGATGTAGAAACAAATTATTATTTACGCAGCAGAAATAATATTCCCAAACACATATTTGAAATGATTGCTTTAGCCGAACAGGAAGCGGCTTATAATAATATTGAAATAAGTTATTACAGTCATGCAGCACAGATAAAATATGAAATGAAATAATATTGAGAACAAAATTATACAATGCTATTATGTACTTATAACGGAAAAGAGAAATTGATATGTCCAGATTATTACAACGAATAGAAAATTATAATAAAGCATTTATACTCTATTCTTCAATGCATTGTGCTTATTCAAAATTAAATAATGACATGTCTAAACTTGCGTTAATTCAATCTTATGAAGTGGTGATAGAGCTGGGCTGGAAAATTTTAAAAGATTATTTAAGTGATAATGGAATTAAAGTTTCTACGCCAATAGATACCATAAAGGAAGCCTATAGTTTTGAAACCGGTATTAACGGACAGGTATGGATAGATATGATAAAGGATAGGAATATAAGTTCTCATGAATATAATATTGACAAAGTTGATATAATAGTTGAAAAAATAAATACAATTTATTATGAAGAACTTATGAATTTTAAAAATTTGCTGGAGAAAATCAATGGATAATTTTGGACTGCCGGAGAGAACGGTAGATGAATTAACAAACTACTTTAAAAAAAATCCTTATGTTGAAACTGTTAAAATATATGGTTCACGAGCTAAGGGAAATTACAGAAACGGTTCTGATATAGATTTTGCGGTTTGGTTAAGTGAAGGCGGCAGAGCATCAATTATCAAGTATGATTTGTATATACTCCCTACCCCGTATAAGTTTGATGTTACCGATTATAAGACACTAACACATGAAGGATTGAAGAAAAGTATTGACACAGAGGGGAAACTTTTCTATCAAAAAAATTAAATAAACGCTGTCTGTGAATAATTAGACAGCGTTTATTTTTTTATTATGAATTTTTTATTCTAAAAATCCCACTTGATTTCTTCCGTTTTCTTTTGCTTTATACAGGCACCTGTCTGCATATTCAATTAAATCTGTAGGAGTGGTTCCGTTTTCGGGATATGTTGCAACACCTAAACTAATAGTTATATTTACTTCCAAATCGGGTGAAAGTTCATATTTCCTTGATGCTATAGTGCTGCAAATAGTTTGAGCTATTTTAACACCCGTTTCACGTTTTGCGTTATTTAACAGAATAGTCATTTCTTCTCCGCCGTATCTGCAGACGAAATCTTCTGTTCTTACGCTTGATTTCAGTGTTCTTGCCACGTGTTTTAATACGGCATCACCTGCTTGATGCCCGTATTTATCATTAAATTTTTTAAAGAAATCGATATCTATTAAGATTAAGGAAAAATTGCCTTTTGATTTTTCTGCCGTTTTAATTTGTTTTCGTATTTGCTCCTGAAAAAATCTATGGTTATATAATTCAGTCAAACCATCTGTTGTAGCAAGTTTATATGTATATTCAAAATTTCTTGATGTAATGAGATATTTAATAATAAACGAAATAACGAAAGTAATAAAAGCGATTAACAGAGGTATAACAATCCAAATCCACAGGTTATATTTAGCCATAACGAATACGGAATAGTAGATGTAACAGAATATAAGCATAGTTAAGAGAGTTACCGAAACGTAAACCGAACGCACCTTAAAAACTATTAATGCCGATAATACGGCTATAATAAGAGATAGAGCGATGTTATAAGGCAAAGAGGCTTTATGTATGATAATATTTTCTATTATGTTATTTAAAAGAGTTGCGTGGATTTCGACTCCGGGCATATATTTGCTTGTAGGAACTGTTTTTATATCAGAGAGAGCAAAAACGCTTGTACCGATATATACTATTTTATCTTTAAAAAAGTCTTCTTTTAGAATTTGGGGATTTCCTGCCTTTTTAGCTCTTAAAGATTTAATAACTTCCCACATTGAAACATAAGTGAATGCGTTTCCGTTTCTCATACCGCTTTCGCCGTACCAGTTAAGAATTGCCTCTGCATTTTTTGTAAGAGGAATTATTCTGTCACCTATAATAAAATTATTTTTTGAATCAACTTTAATATCCGTTATATTTGCATTTTCGTATTTATTTAAATAATCGACAGCCATTTTTACTGTCATATAGAGGTAATTTTTTATTGCTTTTTTGGAATAATCATTTTCATCGTAATCGGGATAATTGATAAATACGGGAATTTGTCTGATTAATCCGTCATCGGATTTAGGTGTATTAATATGTCCTATATTACTTGTAGCGTTGATAAGTTCCGGCATAATCTGCCTGCAGTTTGTGTATTCATAGGGGTCAATAGTTTTAGATTCTATATGAATATCAGTAGTAATTTTATTATCAATTAAAGGTGGTTTTCTTATTTCAAAAGAGTAGTCATCAAAATTAATAGCTGTGTATGTATTAGGATATTTTTTAAATGCTGCAATTAATTTTGCATCACTTTGCGGAACTCTTTTTAGTGATTTAATAAACAGTAAATCAAAAGCAACATATTTAGGATTTTGTTCCTGAATGTAATCCAAAAGTTCGGCATAAACCTGCCTTGGAACAGGCCAATCTCCGTATGTTTCCAGTAAATATTCGTAAGACGGGTCATCAATTGTAACTATTACAATATCTTTATTTGCTTTTTTATCTTTTGAAATTATATTTTGTCTTATGTCGAAAGTTTTATTTTCTATGGTATCGAGAATAGATTTAGTATCTTCCTTCGGAAATATATAAGCTATAAAGCATAGAATAAATAAAAGTGAAAAAACATAGAGTATATCATATCTGTGTCTGTGTAAAAAACTTAAAAATTTTTCCATAAAATCTCCATCAAACAATAATATTATTAATTATTATCTGATTTTAAGTTTTTTTCAACTTCTTCAATATTTTTCACAAAAATTTCCGACAAATCAATTATTTCATCAGGATTTATTAAAAAATTAAGGAGGCAAAATTCGTTTAAATTCATTTACAATATCCAAAAGTCTGATAATAATATTTTAGCAGTGTAAAGAATTAATCAATCAACTTTTGGTATGATAATGAACTAAATTATTTAAATGAAATTTTGAATAAAAAAAGGAAATCAAACTAAATTGATTTCCTTTTAATAATGTATTTTAAAATTCAGATAACTTTATCAATCAATCCGTATTCAACGGCTTCAGCTGCTGACATATAGTTATCACGTTCGGTATCTTCATATATTTTTTCAACTGTTTGACCGGTATGTTCAGCGAGCAGAGTATTTAATTCTTTTTTCATTCTTAAAATTTCTTTAGCTTCAATTTCAATATCGGTAGCCTGTCCTTTAGCACCTCCTAAAGGCTGATGAATCATAATTCTGGCACTGGGCAGAGCCATTCTTTTACCTTTAGTTCCGCCTGATAATAAGAAGGCACCCATAGATGCCGCTTCACCGAGGCATATTGTAGAAACATCCGCACGAACATGTTTCATTGTATCATAAATAGCCATGCCTGCCGTTATAACACCTCCGGGGCTGTTTATGTACATCATAATATCTTTTTCGGGATTTTCCGCATCCAGCAATAATAATTGAGCAACAATCGAATTAGCTAATTCATCGTCTATTTCTTCGCCCAAAAAGATTATACGTTCACGCAATAATCTTGAGAATATATCAAAAGACTTTTCACCGTTGGATGATGCTTCAATAACAGTTGGAATGTAACTCAATATAGTTTTTTTATCCATAACACGACCTCAATTCTACAAATATATTATATACAACATAATATTTTTATACAATATTACGATTTAATATTAATTTAATGGTAGAATATTTATATGGAAGAAAAGAATTTTTTATTGATAGACGGACATGCACTTGCATACAGGTATTTTTTTGCGTTAGAGCGAACAGGGATGAAGACAACGGAAAATCAGCCGACGTGGGCGGTTTTTGGATTTTTCAAAGCTGTATTTGATTTACTGCAAAACAATGAAATAAAACCTGATGCAATAGCAGTTGCATTTGATGTTTCACGTCATACATACAGGAGTGAAATGTATGCTGAGTATAAGGCACAGAGAGAGAGCATGCCTGATACGTTGAGTTCACAGATTGGACTTATCGTAGAGGGGTTAAATACATTAAATATACCAATTTACACAAAGGAAAACTACGAAGCTGATGATGTTATAGGAACAATTGCATCGAAGGCGAAGCAAAAGCAGCACAAGACGTATATTTTAACGGGGGATAGAGATTCCTTTCAGCTGGTTGACAGAGAAGGATTTATAAAGGTAATAATGCCTTCAAAGGGTGAGTTAACGGAGTTTAACTGGTATAAAGTATATGAAAAAATGGGTGTTTATCCGTATCAAATAACGGATTATAAAGGGTTATCGGGAGATACATCGGATAATATTCCCGGAATTAAGGGGATAGGGGAAAAGACAGCCTGTAAATTGCTGGGCAGATATGATAAATTAGAGCAGATATATGAAAATATAGATAATATAACGGAGAAGGCTCTTAATAAAAAATTAAGAGAAGGAAAAGAGATAGCATTTTTAAGTAAAGAACTTGCAACTATTCAGCGAAATTTGGATATTGATTATGATTTTGACTGTGCAAAACTTGAAATGCCGAATTATGATGCTGTTATTGAATTTTTCAAGAAAAATCAATTTTATAATTTTTTAAAGAACTCTGATAATTTATTGAAACCTTTTAAAGTAGGTTCTGTAAATCCTAAAGTTTTGCCTGATTGTGCAAGTAAAACAAATAATCAGGGACAGATGCAATTAGGGTTGGGGATAGGCGAGATGCTTACGAAGTCGTCACATAAAGCATATAATCATCAAAAGAGTGTTGTTGACAGTGAAGAAAAACTTGAAAATCTTGTAAAAGAGTTAAAAGAGCAGACATTATTTGCGATTGATGTAGAAACAACGGGAATTAATCCTATTGAGTGTGATTTAGTAGGTATTTCAATTGCCTATAGTGAACAGGTGCAGGTTAAGAACGGCAGAGTGAAGCCTGATGAAGCAAAAAACGACCTTGTTAAATCTTATTACATACCTGTATTTCACCAATTCGGACAACAGTTGGAGTTAGATTGTGTAAAAGATAAATTAGCACCGATACTTGCTGACGAAAAAATTGCAAAAACGCTTCAAAATGCTAAATTTGATGCACACGTACTGTTTCATCACGGTATGCCGTTGAAAAACATTATATTTGATACTATGCTTGCGAGTTATATCAAGGATTCTTCACGCAAGCACGGATTAAAACAGCAGGCGAGTGATTATCTTGATTATATAATGGTTGAATATGATGAGCTGCTGAGCAGCAGTTCATCTCGTACAATAGAGTCCGTTCCTATAGAAGAAGCGGCATCTTATGCTTGTGATGATGCTTTTGCAACTTTGTTATTAACAAAATACTGGCAAAATAACCTTGACGAAAAGGAGCTTGATTTACTTTATGATATAGAGGTGCCTGTTTCGCTTGTATTAATGCAAATGGAAGAAAACGGTGCTTATGTTGACGTAAATTGTCTTGGAAATATAGAGAGTGAAATAAATTCAAGATTAGAGGTTACGGAAGCCGCAATATATGAAGAAGCGGGAGAAAAATTTAATATTAATTCTCCAAAGCAGGTAGGGGATATATTATTTGGCAAGATGAATTTAAAAGCGAAGGGAATGAAGTCGAAGACGGGGTATTCAACGAGTGCAAAGGTATTGGAAACTCTTGCAGAGGAGCATAAAATTGCGAGAGATATACTTGAGCAGAGGCATCTTGCAAAATTAAAGAGTACTTATGTTGAAACGCTGCCCGAATTAAGGAGTCCTTCGGATAACAGAATACATGCAGCATTTAATCAAACGATAACAACAACGGGGAGATTATCTTCATCGAACCCGAATTTGCAGAATATACCCGTCAAAACAGAATTGGGAAACCGAATAAGAGGAGCATTCACGGCTGAAAATCCCGATAATTTTATAATTTCTGCCGATTATTCACAAATTGAACTGAGGTTACTTGCACATATATCAAGGGATGATAATTTAATCGAAGCATTTTGTAATGATGAAGATATACATAGTGCCACAGCCGCAAAGGTATTTGACGTACCGATTGAGCAGGTAACAAAGGAGATGCGAAAGAGAGCGAAAGCTGTAAATTTTGGAATTGTATACGGTCAATCGAGGTATGGACTTGCATCGAGTTTAGGAATAAGTGTTTATGAGGCACAAGATTTTATAGACAGATATTTTGCGATGTATCCGGGGGTAAAGCGGTATATGGATGAAACAATCAAGTTTGCTTATGCACACGGATATGTAGAAACGATGTATGGAAGAAAGCGTTATTTAAGTTCGGGATTATTGAGTACAAATCAAAAGATACAGGAAGCGGCTCAACGGGCGGCAATAAATGCACCTATACAGGGTACTGCCGCAGATATAATGAAACTGGCAATGGTTCGTTTGCAAAATGACTTTACAAAAAATAGAATTATATCTAAAATAATCATACAGGTGCATGATGAACTTGTAATCGAAACGGTAAATACTGAAATAGAGAAGGTAAAGATGTCGGTTCAAAGAGCTATGGAGCTGGAGCAGCCGTTCTTGGTTCCGTTGAAGGTAGATATTTTTGCCGGTAAGTCGTGGATGGAGCTGTAATGAATAAAGTATTTTCGGTAGTATTAGCGGTAAATATAATGTTATTTATTATGCCTATGGATGTTAAGGCTGATAATGTAGTACCTCCGCCGGTGCCTATAAGAATAACACCGCCGAGTATAGATTTTGCGAAAACGTATAAAACATCGTCGGAGAACTTATTGTATTTATTGTTAAGTGCATTAAACGAGAATAATTATTCTATTGAGGAAATTCAATTTAAGACAGGCAGTGTTTTGTTTAAGGCATATACAAAGGAATTTATAGCATCAATTGCATCGCATGACAGCGGCAGTTCATTTATAAAAATTATCCCTGCCGATAACAATTACAATTTTTCGCCTTTACTCATACAAAAACTGCATAAATATATAGAGGCTAATAATAATATTATATTTAAGAATATACTGTAAGTTTTAATAAAAAAACTGCCGTAAATTTATTTGTCGGCAGTTTTTTTATTAAAATGTGACAGATTATTTCCTTTTTAAAGATTTCAATTCTGAAACAAAATCTTTAATAATCTCGGAAAATTTTTGAGTTTTCGATCGTACATCGTGAATGCGGACATTACCCTGGTCATCGGTTTTTTCAATGAAATCCGTTTTACCGTCGGCATTGTCGTCGTAAAAAATTGTATAGTTACCGTTATCATCGTATTGATATTTAATAATTTTATTAATAGAGTTATCGAGATTAGTATCCAAACTTTTCGTAATAACTCTGCCTAAGCTGTCATATTCAAAGTATACGGCTATATCGGGGATATTATCGCCTTCGAAGTCGAGAATGACTTTAGAAATTTGACCGAGGTCATTTCTATCGACTTGGACGATTTTATCAAGTAAACCGTCGTCGTTTTCATCAAAAACGAGTTTATTAATTTCATCTAAAATTTCTTCGCTAAAACCGGACATAAAAGTACTCCTTAAAAAATATTACAATAGTGATTATACAATTTTTTTAGTTATTTGTATATTAAAAATAAAGGAATGTTATCCAAAATTTGTCATGTTGAGCGAAGCGAAACATCTCAATGCAATGAATAAAGCAGCAGGGCAGGCTTCAGCCTGCCAAACTTGCAGGCAGAGGAATAAGTACAGCCGCAGGGTAGACTTTAGTCTACCAAATTAAAATACAAAGTCAAATTTAAATAAAAAAGCAGTAGGGTAGACTTTAGTCTACCGAGAAAACTTTCCGATAATTTGGAAATATATCATTCTAAATTCATAGAAGAAATATTATGCTTATCATTGAAATTACACCAATTTTTTTCATAGTAACCGTTTGAAACAAATTTATTAAATGAAGAATATTCCCAATCAGAAGGTTTTATATTTAAATGTTTCATTGAATTAAAGTGAATATAATCCAAATGTTTATAAAAATCATTTTCATCTCTAATAATATGGTCGTAATATTTTCTTTGCCAAATTCCTTTTTCTCGTCTTTGTTTTTGATTTAAAGTTTGGTTTTCATTAAATTGTAAATTTCTTGAGAAATTAACTTTAAAGGAAGCTATAATTTTGGGAAAATCTGCTGCGTTTTTAGTTTGTATAAGCAGATGGATATGGTCAGCAAGTACAATTCCTGCAATAATTTTATATTCATATTTAACTGATTTAAGTGCTGTTCTTAAAATAACAATATTTTCTATTAAAATAGGATTACGATTATATGTAACAATCGTAAGAAAAACAATATTATTATTATTGTAATATCTTTTAAAATTTGACATATAACTATAATAACATGATTTTTTCAATTGGCAGACTAAAGTCTGCCCTACAAATATTTAAATCATGAGCAGAGTAGTAGGGTAGACTTTAGTCTACCGAGAACCTACCGAGAAACAACAGAGCAGTAGGGTAGACTTTAGTCTACCGAGAACCTACCGAGAAACAACAGAAGTAGGGTAGACTTTAGTCTACCGAATTAAAATACTAAGTCAAATTTAAATAAAAAAGCAGTAGTAGGGTAGACTTTAGTCTACCGAGAACCTACCGAGAAACAACAGAGTAGTAGGGTAGACTTTAGTCTGCCGAGAACCTACCGATAAACAACAGAAGTAGGGTAGACTTTAGTCTACCGAGAAC
The DNA here is from genome assembly GCA_905235825.1 of Candidatus Gastranaerophilales bacterium. Taxonomy (GTDB): domain Bacteria; phylum Cyanobacteriota; class Vampirovibrionia; order Gastranaerophilales; family Gastranaerophilaceae; genus Avigastranaerophilus. Next base: position 8,636 of record CAJONH010000035.1, on the reverse strand, counting down.
CTACCGAGAAACAACAGAGCAGTAGGGTAGACTTTAGTCTGCCGAATTAAAATACTAAGTTAAATTTAAATAAAAAAGGTGATGAAAAATAAAATTTTTGTAACAAAAAGAAATTTATTGACATCGCATGAATTTTGTCAGATGATAATAAGTATGAAAATTTTCAGTGTACACAAAAATATTAATAACAAGGGAGTATTTTTATTGAGTAGATAAAAATCAGATTTGAGATACCCTGAGAGGGGTATATAGTTGTTTTTTTAAGGAAAAAAGTAAATTACAAAAGTAATATAAACAGAAGCAGTTATAAGAATAAAAAAGGAGAGAAAAACTTATGGCGACAAAAGTAACCACAAAAGACTTCACATTAAGTTCAGATCAAGTTACTGAATTAGGTAGCAATGATGTCACAATTCCTGCAGATGCGTTAAAAGGCTATACAGCATTTAATGTTAATACAAATACCGGAAATGATATTGATGATATTAGTGCATTGGTAAACACTGACGGGGATTTGGTTATATCAGGGTTGGGTACTAAAAACGTTATTTTAAAAGGGTTTTATAACGGCAAGACAGTAACAAGCCCGATTAAGTATTTTAAAGACAGTACAACTCCTGCAGGTTATGCTGTAAGCATAATAGATGAATGGGGCAAGGTTCAAAACAGTTATGCGGCAATTACTCAGCCGACAAGCGGTACCGTAGTAAACGGAACGGTTTTAAAAGATACAATTGATGCTTCCGGTTTTTCGGGTTCAAAAGGTTTCACTATTAATGCAAACAGCGGAGATGACGTAATTACAACATCAGGCAGAGGTGATACTGTTAATGCAGGTGCAGGCGATGATACAATTACCGTAACAGCAGGAATCGGAGATGATACAATTACAGGCGGTAAAGGTACAAATATTGTTAATCTTTCAACAGGTGCAAATCCAACCATTGTACTTACAAAAGATGAAAATTTAATCATAAGAGCAAATGCTGTTGATGCTAATATATCTCATTATTCCTTCGATTTTAATAAGAATGATTTATTAATTAAAGCAAACGGCACAACGGTTGCAACAATCAGGAACTATGCTGCTTCTGATGTTACGGGGTTAAACGGTTCTGTTATATTAGATGCAAGTACTAATTTAACTCCTGCAAGTTGTATTGATTTAAAAAATGACAGCATATTTACATACAATGATTTTTCATCAAAGAAAGTATCATATACCGATAAGTGGTATTCATCAACAATTAATGCTTCTTCATTAAACAGTGAGGTTATAACAACAAACAAAGGTGCATCAATCAATGCGGGAGCAGGTAATGATGTAATCACGGGTTCTGTATATAACGATACAATCAATGCAGGCGACGGCGATGATGTAATCAATGTCGGCGGAGGTAAAGATACAATCACGGGCGGAAAAGGCACAAACACCATTAAATTGGTAAGCGGTGCAAACCCAAACATTGTACTTACAAGGGATGAAAATTTAATTATTGATGCAAGTGCTATAAACAATAATAAATCAAACTACACACTTGCTTTTGATAAAAATGATTTATTAATTAAATTGACATCAACAGGTGCGGTTGTTGCAACTGTTAAAAACTTCAAAACAACAGATACCACAGGTGCAAACGGAAATGTTATATTTGACGCTGCAGGTGATTATTTAACAGCAACAACACCAACAAGCTATATTGACCTAAAACATAAAACATTGTCATTAACTGCATATTCGGAATTTTCCGCATCGAAAATGGCATATACAGACGGTTATTTATCATCAAATATTAGTGCAAGCTCTTTAGATAGTGATACAACATTATCAACAAGATATGCTTCATTAAAAGACGCACAAAAAAGAGGTGCAACTATAAATGCAGGTGCGGGTGATGATGAAATCACGGGTTCAAAATATAACGATACGATAATTGCAGGCGACGGCAATGATACTATCAATGCAACTGCAGGTCTTGACACCATAACAGGCGGAAAAGGTACAAATACTGCAATATATAGTAGTGCAGCATGGAATACGGATACATACAATTTGACAAAAGATGAAAATCTTATTTTAGATTTAAATAGTGTTGCAGGTTTGGCATTTAGCGATTTACAAGTTGAAATTTCGGGCAATGATGTTGTTATTACATCAACTAAAACAGGTGCTACAAACGGAAGCCAGATCATCCTTAAAAACTACGGTAAAACTGATGTTACGGGAACATTAGGCTCCGTAATATTGCAAACTACAGATAATACGGACGGTTTAAACCTTGCAGATTATGAATTTGAAAAATTCTCATTTGATAAAGCATCATACAACGGAACATGGCATAATGAATACCTTGATGCTTCGGCATATTCCGCATCAAACGGTAAAGGTATAACAATCAATGCAGTTGGCGGTAATAATGATATTACGGGTTCAAACTACGCTGATACAATAAAAGGCGGAACGGGTGATGATACAATTGAAGGCGGAAAAGGCGATGATAACCTTTACGGCACTGCAGGAGATAATACATTTGTATTCAGAAGCGGCGACGGAGCTGATAAAGTATATTCAGGTAAAGGAAATGATACACTTCAATTTAAAACAAGTGTTGCTGCAGCTGATTTAACTTATACCAGATCTGGTAATAATCTTGTAATTACAGGTTACAGCACTGGTTCGGCAAATGATTCCGTAACTGTTGTAAATTATTTCAGCGGAAATTCTTCAATAAAATCAATAAAAACAAATGCAGGTGCTGCCGTTAATTTAGCTGATATCAAATTAGATGCTTATATATATGATTCAGAATCAGGTAAAAATGTTAAAAATACGGCAAATGCGTTCAGCGAAAATGCAAAAACTGGTGCATTAAACGTAACGGGTTCACAATTAAGTGAAAAGATCAATGGCGGAAGTGCAAACGATGTATTAAGAGGTACGGCAGGAAAGAACGTTATAGACGGTAAGGCAGGAAACGATGCTTTGTATTCCGGTAAAGATGCGGATACATTTGTTTATGACTTCATCGGTACAAGTGCCTATGGTGTTGATACAATTTATAATTCAATATCTGCTGATGAGATAAATTTAGGTGCTTCTGCTTTTGCTGATTTAGTATTTTATAAGAATGGCAATAATTTAGAAATTACTTCAAAGAATGGTTCAGCTCATGCCGGAGATAAACTTGTTATTGCAAATTATTTCACAGCAAGAGATAAAGTTGATAAAATCATAACAGGTAATGGTACTGTAACCAAATCAATCGCATCTGATGTAATTGGTGCTAATTTAATTCATATCACGGGAAAAGGTAACATAACAGGTACGGCTGACGGTGATATTATTGAAGGAACACAAGGATTTAATGATACAATCACAGGCGGAAAAGGAACCGATGTAATTAAATTCAAAGACGGAGCCGGTCAAGATACAATAGTTTATACTCAAGGTGAAAAACTTACTATTGAATGGGCATCATCTGTAACTGATACAAGTAAACTTCATTTTTCAAAATTACCCAACGGCAAAGATGCATATATTACAATAGACGGTAAATCTGATAAAATTACTCTCAGAAATATAGGTAATTTCAATCTTGGTGCAAACGATGTTGTATTCAAGTTAATGAATTCTGCTGGTACTGCTCAAACAGCTGCTTATGATTTAAGTGATGAAAGTCAAGTTGTTTTTGAACTTGGTAATTCAAGTGAAACAAAAGCTCAAAACATAACAGGTACATCGTTAAACGAAGTTATCAACGGCGGACAGGGTAATGATAATTTAAAAGCCGTAGGCGGTATTGATACTTTAACGGGTAACAAAGGAAACGATAATTTACAAGGCGGAACAGGTACAACAACCTTTGTATTTAATGATGGTGACGGTAATGATACGGTAACACTCGGTTCAGGTGCTAACAGATTAGATTTCAATACCTCTAATACATTAAAGTATTCAGCAAAAGGAAAAGACTTAATTATACATAATTATGATTCTTCTGCCTCAACTGATGTAGGAACAGTAACCGTTAAAAATTACTTTAATATGACAAGTGCCGATGTTACAATCAGTACTAATGGAACTCCTGAAACTTCAATTACGGTTGAAGGAACTGCAGGTGCAGATGTATTAAGAAATATATTTAATGGTGATGTAACATTTGAACTCGGTAAAGGTAATGATACAGTATACGGAAATAATATAACAGGTGCAACAACAACCGTTTCTATTGCTCAGGGTGACGGCAATAAAACAATATACCCTGAAGCTCTTGCAACAGGAAGTGCAAAAACCGTTATAGATTTTACTGACGTAAATGCAGCTGATGCAACATATAAAGTAAGCGGTAATGATTTAGTTATCACTTATACACAGGCATCAGGCTCACAAAAAGCCGAAACCGTAACCGTTAAAGATTACTTAAAAGGTTATACAGCCGGTGCTTCGCTCTTTACTGTAAAAGTTAAATTCAGTGATGCAGCAGTAGCCGATTTAGCAGAAACCGCAAACGGTCAAATTTTAGGTGCTGTTAATGATGACGGTTCAACTCAAAAATTTGATGAAACAAAAATACAAAATATAACGGGTACTGTGCTTGATGAAACGTTGTACGGCGGTAAAGGAAACGATACGTTAAGAGCTGTTTCAGGAAATGATACATTAAACGGCGGTGCAGGTAAAAACAATTTGTACGGCGGATCGGGTGCCAACACATTTGAATTTGATGATACACACGTTTCAACCGATACAGTTTACTTAGGAACCGGAACAAATACTATTGATATTACCGATAGTGCAAATAATGTTAAATTTAAATCATCGGGTAATGACCTTGTTATTACTTACGGATCAGCTGATTCTTCATCAATTACCGTAAAAGATTACTTGAAAGCATACAATACTTCAAGTTCATCATCAGCTAGTATTCCTACAGCAAATATAAGTGTTAATGGTGCTGTTGCTATTGATTTACTTGCATACGTAAATACAACAGGTAATGTTCAGCTTGGTGATTCTGGTTCAACAAAAACTCAAAATATAACAGGTTCCGTTGCATTAGTTGAAACTATCAACGGAGGAGCAGGAAACGATACTTTAAGAGCTGCAGGCTACGGTGATACTTTAGTCGGCGGTGAAGGCAAAGATAACCTTTATTCGGGTGCAGGTAATACAACATTTGAATTTGCATCGGGCGACGGAAATGATACAATCTACAATGCAAATAACACCGATACAATTAATATAACCGATACAGAAGGTTTAAGCAGTGTATTGTATTCTAAAGAAGGAAATAACTTAAAGATTTCTCTCGTCCATACAGATACTACCGAACCTACTGATACAATTACCGTTCAAAATTACTTCACAACCGACGCTTCAAAGAGAATTGATACCATAAGCGGTATAGGTTCTTTGACTGGCGGTGTTTCAAGTTTATCAAACATTAAATTAACATTCACGGGTGAAGGTACAATTAATGGTACATCTTTAGGCGATACGATTGTAGGCGGTACAAAAGCAAACACAATTAATACAGGTGCAGGTGATGATAATATTACCCCTGGAGCAGGCAATGATACAATCAATATAACAGGTGACGGAAATAAGACCGTTACAATATATGATGCAGACGGAAGTGATACAATCAACTTGAATACGGTTCCTGATTCATTAAATATTGTATTTGAAAAAGATGCTGAAACAGCTGAATCAGAAGGAACGCTTTCTTATGAAGAAAGTGCTGACGGCAAAGATTTATTGATTAAACGTATGTTTACAACAACAAATGAAGAAACTTCAAGCGTAACAACAACTTATGAAACAACAAACGTTAAAGGATACTTTGGTTTATCAACAAGTGAACAGGCTAAAATAAAAGTAAACAGTGCTTCAATAGATAATGTCGGTGCTAATAAATTATCATACACTGCTGATAAAGCAGGTACGATAGCAGGTACTGATTTTGCCGAAACAATAAACGGTTCAACAGGTGTTGACAGAATTTCAACAGGTGCAGGCGATGATATCATTAATGCAGGTAAGGGCAACGATGTAATCACAGTTAACGGAACAGGCAATAAAACAATTAATATTGCAAAAGGCGAAGGTGTTGATACGATTGTTATTTCAAATGCCGATGCTGTTGTTGATTTAGTTGTAACGGATTCAAGTAATGTAACTAATGAAACATACTCAAAATCAGGAAATGATTTAATCTATACAAGAGTATACGGCTCAGGTTCAGATGCCGTAACTGAAACAACAAAAGTACAAAATTACTTCCTCAATCCTGAAAATATAAAATTAAAGGTTAATAGCGAAAGCGTTCTTAACTTTGTATCAGGTTCCGATACTTTAACACAAAAAGTAACAGGTACAGATTTCAATGAAACTATACTTGGTACATCGGGTGCTGATAAAATAACAACAGGTGCAGGCAACGATGAAATTTTCTCCGGTGCAGGTGCTGATACAATTACTGTTAACGGTGCAGGTTCTAAGATTGTATACTTTGAAGCAGGAACAGGTAAAGATACTCTTGTAATAAATAATGATAGTGCAAATGTTACTGTTGATACTTCTAATTTAGGAAGTTCACCTGCATACTATGCAAGTCAGGACGGTAAAGATTTAATAATCACAGGAACGACAGTTGACGCAGAATCAATTACAATTCCGAACGGCGACAGCTTAACAATTAAAGATTACTTTGAAAAATCATCGCAGGTTTCAGGTATCTCTATTTCTACAGTTAATATCGAAGGTTCAGGAACTATAGTTGATACAAACTTGGATGATAATATCATCGGTTCAACGGGTAAAGATACTATTACATCTAAAGCGGGTGCAGATACTATTACAGCTGGAAAAGGCGATGATACAATCAATATTAACGGCAGTGACGATGCTACAACAAAGACAATCAACCTTGCAAAAGGCGACGGTAAAGATACTATCGTTGTAACAAACGGTGCTACGGTTAAATTTGTAATTGCTGATTCCGATAGTTTGAATACATCTGTAGGCGATAATGGTGTTTACTACACTAAATCAGGCGACGATTTAATCCTTACGAGAGTATATAATGCTGTTTCTCCTGCTACGGTTGATACGGAAGAAACAACCGTAATAAAAGATTACTTCAAAAATGCTACGGCTGAAACACCTTTCATTCCTAAGGTAGTTAAGTACGGTTCATCTCCTGATGCTGTTCTTAACTTTGTATCCGGTGTGGATACGTTAACACAAAAAGTAACCGGTACCGATTACAGTGAAACAATATTGGGTACAAAAGGCAACGATACAATCACAACAGGCAAAGGCGATGATACAATCAAAGCCGGAGCAGGTAATGATACAATAAATATTGACGAAACAGGTGTAAAAACTATTGTAAGAGCTATCGGCGACGGTAACGATACAGTTATCATAAAAGATACTACTGCTGCAACTTCCGTAACTGTTACAAATGTTACAGGTGATGGTATTTCAACCGATACATACGCAAGTGCCGACGGTAAAGACTTGATGTTTGTTACAACAAGTACACCTGCAAGCGGTGATGCTACGGTTGATACTTTAACTATCAAAGATTACTTTGAAGGTACCTCTGCAAATGTTACAAATTCAGTATCAGGTGTAAAAATCAACGGTTCAGGCACTATAAAAGGTACTGTTCTTAATGATAAGATTACAGGTTCAACAGGTGCCGATACAATTTCTACAGGCAATGGCGATGATGAAATTCTTACCAAGGGCGGTAAAGATACGGTTACTATCGATGCTAAAGGTGATAAAACAATTACAATTGACAGAGCAGATAAAAATACTGATGTAACGGTTGAATTCACTTCAACAGCTGTTTCAAGTGCAACAAGTACTGGCGATATTAAATCAATACTTAAATTTACGGATGCAGGTTCAACAGCAATTTCAACTTCTGTTGATGCCGTTAATGCTCCTGTATATAAGTACACTAAATCAGGTGATGATTTAATTGTTAACGTAAGTTATGCTGCTGATACAAAAGTTACACCCGAAACTTCATCTACGGCTGCTACAACAACTACAGTTAGAGAAGCTACGGAACATAAAGTAACCGTTAAAGATTACTTTAAAGTTGTAGACGGTACAAAAGTCGCTGCATACCTCGGTAGTACAGATACAACGCTAGTATCTGCTTATGCTTCAGAAGGTTTGGTAATCGGAACTGCTGATGAAGAAGGTTATGTCGGCTTAGATACAAAAGATATCTTTGTAGGTACTAACAGTGCTGATGTTATTGCTTCAACAGGCAAGGGTGATGATGTCATCAATCTCGGTAAAGGTGATGATGAAATAAATATCGATGATATAGGTAATAAAGTTGTTATACTTGATAAAGGTGCAGGTAATGACACAATTAACGGCATCGATTCATCAACTTTAACAACAATCTCTTATACTGATGCTGCAAATGGTAATCAGACATTTGAAAAATCGGGTGATGATTTAGTTATTACAACGAATTATAAGACTACAACAGGTTCAACGGAAGCAACTGATAAATTAACCGTTACAGGCTTCTTTGACGATGATGACGTTGCTAATAATTCACAAGTTCAATACGGAACGGCTGATGCAACAGCTCTTACCG
>CAJONH010000034.1 GCA_905235825.1 Candidatus Gastranaerophilales bacterium | reverse complement strand
TGTTTTGGCATTTATGTTATCTGCCGCTTTTTTAGTCTTTTTATATAATACGGAAGTTATATTTTCTTGAAAACTCGCTGCTATATCTGCTATAGGAAGTTCGTTATTTTCTTTTTTCAGTTTTTGTACTAATTGCAGTGCGGCTGTTTTTAATCCCGAAAAACTAAAATCATATTCATTTGAAAGTTTTGCTTCAGGAAGTTTAAAAGCATTTGGATTACCTCTTTGTGCAAGTTTATCCAAATTAACTCCCCCCGGATACGGTAAACCTATTAATCTTGCGACTTTATCATAAGCCTCACCCGTTGCATCGTCAATGGTTTCACCTATGATACTTTGGTTAAACCAATCTTTTACTTCAATTATCTGTGTATGTCCGCCCGATACAAGTAATGCTATAAAAGGCGGCTCCAAATCGGTATTTAAATAATTTGCACATACATGTGCATTTAAATGATTTACACCAATAAAAGGTTTGTTATTTGCTATTGCAAGTGCTTTCCCTGCATTCATTCCGACTAATAAAGAACCTACAAGCCCCGGCCCTACGGTCGCAGCAAATGCCGTAATATCATCAGCGGTTAAACCTGCCTGCTCATAAGCCTGTGCAATAACAAGATTAATTGCTTCCAGATGTTCACGTGCCGCAACCTCAGGAACAACTCCTCCGAATTCTATATGAGTTTTAATTTGAGATGCTACAACATTTGCAAGTACTTCTCTTCCGTTTTTTACAATTGCCGCCGCAGTTTCGTCACAGCTTGATTCTATTGCAAAAATTATATTATCATACCCTGCATCTTTTCCTATTAATACAGTTTCATTTGTTATCGGTGTTTTAAATTCTTTTACATTCATTGTATTTTCCTTCGATATTACTGTATTTATAATATCATTTAATTTATACTGTTTTGTAAATTTTTGTAATAAGTGTGTTTTTTAGTCTAAAATCGGGCATAAAAATACCGATATAAATTATATATATGTGTTCTCATTAATAATTAATGTTAGTTGATAGTTGATAGAAAGTAAACTATATGAGTGTAAAATTTGACCCTGTAGGAAAAATAACGGAAAAATTTCAGGATATATCAGCCGATGTTTCTAAGCGTACAGAAAACGGAGGAAAGATTCTATTCAATAATTTACAAAGCGGTGCCGATGATTATGAAAGCCGGTTAAGAGCAGCTTTAGCCGATGGCTGTGAACTTGAAGCAACGGATGAATTTACTGATGAAAACAATAACAAGAGAACAGTTACAAATAAACTTGCTACTTCAGCAGAAGATGCTGATGGAACAAAAAAAGGCGGAGTTGATTTAACAAGAACTGAAACAGGAAAAGGTGCAGACGGCTCTGATGAAACAATAACGCAGCATGTATCATTCAGCGGTTCAAAAAATGCTGATGGAGTTATAGCTCAAAATTATACTGCCGATTATTCAAAAACAAATGTTGTAAGTGAAGATGAACAAAGAACCGTAGGCGGAAGTTATAATTTATCCGTAAACGGAAATGATGTAAATGCAAGCGTTGGAACAAATTCTGATATAAGAACGGTCGATAGCGATGGAACTAAAAGACAATTAACTCAAAATACCGATATATCAGCAGGAGTATCAGATACGGAAAAGAGTTTAAATTATAATTCTTCGCAAACTCTAAGAGTAGAATCTAACGGTACCGTTCGTTCTAATACAGATGAAGTCGGTATAGGAGTCAGGGTATCTGATACGGAACATTCGGCTAATTTAACATTAGGAAATACAAGAACACTTCAAGAAAAAAATGGTAATACGGTTACCGTTTCAGATAAATTGGATGCAAGTGCAACACGAACAGAAAACGGAGGTTCCGGAAGTCTTACTTTAGAACATACTGATGCAATAGAAACAGCGGATGGAACTAAATATTCAAATGCAGATTCTTTAACGGCAAATTATGAAACGGGTTTAGGTCATCAATCAGCCGGTGTTGATATTGCAAATCGCAGGGAATTTACGGATGCAGACGGAAGCAGCATTATAAAAGAGAATAAAGCAGGCGGAACTATTACTCAAGATGCAGACAAAGAAGGATTAACTTTTTATGCTCAAAGAGGAAGAACGGAAGTTGATGCTGACGGAAACGAGCATTCAGAAATAACAAGAATTGAAGGCAGTGCTGAAAAAACCATAACAGGAGGCAGCAGTGCAAGTTTAACATTAACTAGCTCAAGCGGAGATACAAGTAAAGACGGCAGCGTAAATACCGCAACTGATAAACTTGGCATAACGGCTTCAAAATCAGATACGGGTGAAGAACGTATCGGTATTAATGCCGAACATTCAAGAACTACGGGTGATGATTCACAACAAATTACAAGAACAAGAAATGTTTCATTTAATGCAGCACCGGAAGAAATTTCATTAAATATAGGAACCGGTAAATCAAAAACAATAAATCATGAAGATGGTGCAGCCGATACAAACAGCAGAAATTTAACCGCAAATTTAGCAACAGACGGAGAAAATATATCGGCAGGCATTTCTTTAACATTAAGCAGTGAACATAAAGATGCTCCCCCGAAAGGCACTTCAGCCGATGCAAGCGATAATCCGGAAGCACCTCATAATAGCAGAAGTCAGACAATAAGTGCTAATGTTGACGGTAACGGAAAATTTACCTTGGGTTTAACTCATAAAACGGAAAATGAAAGAAACGAAATAGAAAGAAGTATTAATGCTGAATTAAATCCTGACGGAGATAAACGAATTATGGCAAAATGGGGTATAAAATTCTAAAAATGAATGTGAAAAAAACAAAATAAGGATATTATCCCTATTTTGTTTTTTGTGAACTAATATAAATTGTTCGTACTTATGGTAATCGGCTGATCAAGAATAATATCGAACTGTGCATTTTGCGGCAGTTCAACATTACCGCCTCTTTCAAATATAGGTTGAGCCAATCCCATACCGCCGCCTACGGCTGTTCCGTAAATTGCACCTTTACCTACGCTTCCGCCTGATAAAGCCCCCATAACAACACCCAGTACTGCTCCTGAAGCTGCACCTATTGCTGCTTTTTTTGTATATTCTTTAGTTACATCCATTGCTGTTCCTGCTTTTAAAATGCCTGAACCGTCATTTGTCAATATACTTGCTGTTATAGGTATTAATTGTCCTGAAGGAGTAACAATATTTGTCAATTTTAGCTGTATTTGACCGTTTCTGTTACCTAGTCCGCCTTTTTTAGACTTTATTACAACACCGTTAACTCTGCTTCCTGCTTGTGCTATAAGATTTTTCCCGTAATAAAAATCGGAGCCTAAAAACATTGATATACTATCGCCTGCTTTAGCGGTTTCTGAGGATAAAGGAGTTAATAAAACAGCATTAAAGGTTGTTCTTTCAGGAACCATTACTACATTTCCGTGCAATCTGTCATTGTTGTTATAATAATTATAATTATTATTGTAGTTATAATTATCCTGATATTGATTTTGCTCTTGATACGTATTATTTACAGGCACGTGATTATTGTTTCCGTTTCTGATAGACTCTTGCGAAGGAAGCGGATATTGTGTTTGGTAAGAACCGGGTTCGGGTATTCCCTGAACAACGGGATTAAACTCCCAATCATCCTGAGCTATGCAGACTCCATGTGATAATAACATTACTGCTGCTAAGTATAATGATATAATTTGTTTTTTCATTACCTACTCCTTTATACAGTTATTATTATACTCAAAATATAAAACGAATAAATTAAAAATTTAGTTCATTTTAATATAAAAATTTTTTGTTATAATGTTATTAAACGGGAAGATTAAATAAGAGTAATTCAGGTATGAAATCATATAAATGCGAAATATTAGAAAAAACTTTAAATTTTCTTCCGAATAAAGTCAATTTTTGTTGTTCTTATGCAGAAGGTTTAAATGTCAGCTATGTAAAAGATAAAAATTTTAATTTTGCTGATATAAAAAAGAATAAAAAAAAATATATAAATCAATTAAAGTTTGGTAAAATTCCTGCAGGATGCTATGGATGTATAGATTATAAAGAAAAAAAATATACAAATATTTTAGATTTTTTCTTTACAAAATCCGATACCTCTTTAATTAAACAAATTATAGTAAATCATTATAAACAATGTGATTGCAATTGCATATACTGTACTCAAAGAATTATTTGGGACGGTGATTATGAGCAAAATTACGAATTACTGCCCATAATTCAAGATTTATATGAGCATAATGCAATAGATAAAGATAATTTGCAGGTTGAATTTCAGGGCGGAGATGTTACCGCACTAAACGAGTTTGAATCTTTAATGAGATTATTTATGAAAAACGGGTGTAAATGTTATGATATTCATACTAACTTAACAAAATATTTACCGGTACTTGAAGAATTACCTTTTCAATCACTTCTGAGTATTCAAATTTCTCTTGACAGCGGAACTAAAGAAACTTATCGAAAAATCAAACAGATAGATGCATTAGAACAAGTTTTAGACAATATAAAAATGTTAAGTATTAAAACTAATGCTATTATTAATCTCAAATATATTATTATAAAAGATGTAAATGATAATTCTTATGAGGTAAATCAATTTTTGGAACTGGTTAAAGAATTAAGATGCGTAAATGAAGTAAGTTTTGATATAGATTATAGAGATATTGTTCTATATAAAGATAAAAAATTTGAAATACCATCATACTATTATGATATAGTTAAACAGGCAGAAGACTTTTGCAGGGAAAACCGCATAATGTTTTGTTTAAAAGAATATGCAAAAATGTATATGGAAAAAAAGTAATGAAAAATAACGAACCCGAATATGTTAAACTTATAGAATATGTCAGAAGCGGTCTGGTAGAACAAGTCCATTTTGGTTTAATTATACATTTAAATAAAAAAAATATAATAAAAAAAATAGGCAGAGATAATAATTATAAATTTTATCATCGTTCTTGTATGAAACCTATGCAGGCATCTGTATTAATTGATTTAGGTGCCGATAAAAAATATGGTTTTACGGAAGAAGAAATTGCCCTTTGTTGTGCATCTCATACGGGAGATAAAATTCACCAGAAATATATAAAATCAATTCTTGCAAAAACTGGCTTTAATGAAAATGACCTTTTGTGTGCTCCTCATGAGCCTTTAAGCCGTAAAGAATGTGATTATCTTATTTTAAACGGATTAATGCCTCAAAAAATTCATAATAACTGTTCCGGTAAACATGGTGCAATGCTTACTGTCTGCAAAGAAAAAGGATATTCGCCAAAAAACTATAAAGATATTAATCATCCGCTTTCGGACTTTATTATTAATCACGTATGTAATTTATGCGAAGTAAGCAGAAATGATATTATAATCAGTAAAGACGGATGCGGGCTTCCCGTTATAGCTACAACACTGGAACAATTAGGCAAAGGATTTTTAAATCTTTTTACAAATACTAAATATCAAAAAATAACAAACGCATTTTTAAATAATCCGTTATTAATAGGCGGAGAAGGAAGGCTTGATACTCAAATTATACAAAACAGTAAAAATATAGTAGCTAAAGCAGGTGCCTGTGGACTATGTGTTATTGTTAACCTTATAAAAGAGGAAGCCATAGTTATAAAAATTGCCGATTCAAATATGGAAGCACGTGCTTTTACCGCATTTGAGGCTTTAAAACAAGAAAAATGGACAGAGGAAAACTCTGTCCGAATAAACAATATAAATAGGGGGGAGATTAGGACTTTAGATTATGATTTAATTGGGGATATTAATTCTTGTTTTAGTTTGCTATAAACTTTTTCCTTATAATTGTTGTTTAATTATCATTAAATTAAGCAAATGTTTTAAATGAATCTTCAACATTTTCTTTTATGATGCTTTTTACGGAGTCATATTCCGTAGAAACGGCTTTTTGCTGAGTTTCAACCTGTTCCAGTCTTAATTCAAGGATTTTATCCTGTTTTTGAAGATCTATCATAGCTGCTTCATATTCGGCTTCTGCTGCTGCATCATCCGAAGTATCAAGAACTTCGCTGACTGTTGTTGAACCTTGCCATACAAGGTCTTCAAAAGAGCCGTCAGGTTGAGCTTGTTGTATTTTAAATTCACCGGATACAATCATTTGTTGTAAATATTTTGGATCATATATATTTTCATCATATAAAACAGATTCACCGGATTTTACAATATTAGTATTTGAAACACTTTTATTTCTGAAAACAACAGATATGTTTTCATCTTTATCGGCATAGTTATTATTGTAATATGCAGATATATCAGCTAATGAATAAGAAGATAAAGCACTTTTTTCATCTTCGCTTAAATTGCTCATACGAGCATTTATAAAATCAGATGTTGAAGTAAATCTGCCTAATAGTTGTTTAGATGTTTCACCCGTAGTTTCATCCGTAACGGTTTGCTGTATTTCAAGACTTTCAGCAGGAGGAACAACAACATTTCCATTATTATCTACTAATCTCATGCATAAACCGGAAAAAGGATCCTGACTCGTTAAAATATCATAAGTTAATTGTTGTTTTTCACCGTTAATTGTAGCCTGCATTACGGTGTTATTCATAGCTTTATTATATTTATCCGCAGCTTCTCTTGTAGCTTCAGCCAAAAACAATCTTTGCTGTGAAATCTGTTGAGCTTCATAAACTAAATCATGATTTCTTGCAGTGAGTGATAATAATCGTCCTTGTGATGCTGCCAGTCCCATTTCTTTTAATGCTCCTTGTATTGTTTGTATTAATAATATCGACACAACAAACAATAAACTTTAGTTTTAAAAACAATATTTGTAACAAAACTTCACAAATGGATATAAAAGATATATCTATAGTTCCTAAATTATATAAAAATGAAAAATAAAAATACTCTTTCTAAATATGGTTTAAAATTAAAAAGAGTTATATAATAAACTTATGTCAAATGAAGAAACAATAAATACTCTTGAAAAAGCTCATTTAGATTTCATTTCAACCGTCAGTCACGAATTAAGGACTCCGTTAACGAGTATAAGGGGGTTTGCGGATACTTTATTGTCTTCTTATGACAGACTTACCCCTGAACAGAGAAACAAATTTCTGCATATAATAAAAGACCAATCCAACAGACTTATAAATCTTGTTGAAAATCTTTTAACTGTTTCAAAAATGCAGTCAAATAAAGATTTAATGGTATATAAAATGACGGATGTAGTTCCGTTTGTTGATTCTTCAATTCAAATGGTCAAAAATCAATATAAAACGCATAAATATATATTTAATTATGAAAAAAATCTGCCTAAAATTCTTATTGATACCGATAAATTTCAGCAAATTATGCTTAATTTGATTGATAATGCTTCAAAATATTCACATGATGGTTCAACCGTAACAGTTAATATAGGTCAAAATTTTAAAAATAATACTCTTAATATTTCCGTAAAAGATGAAGGAATAGGAATAAACCAAGAAGACATAAAGAAAATATTTAATAAATTTTCAAGAATAGATTCTCCGTTAACAAGAAAAATTCAAGGTAACGGTTTAGGTTTATATATAACAAAAACTCTGACTGAAAAAATGAACGGAAAAATAGATGTAAAGAGTTCTGATAAAGGAAGTGAATTTACCGTTACTTTTAATGCGGCAAATCCCGATGATGATGCAATAAAGAAGATAAAAGAGTGACCTATGCTGATTAAAGTTGTTTTGATAATAGATAAAAGAAAAGAGCAGTCAATAAAATATAAAAAAATACTTGAAAATAGTAATATAACTGTATTTTTATCCTCTGATTTCGCACGTGCTTTAGAACTTATGAATCGTTTTGACCCTGATTTGATAATGATTTCGGATAGTTTAGATTTCGATATAAAAAAAGCAATAGAGCAAATAAGAGTACTGACATATAACACAAGACCTGCAATTATAGCTCTTTCAAAATCTAACCACATTCAGGACAAAATAGATGTTTTAGATGCGGGTGCGGATGATTTTCTGTCCGAACCCATTAACAGCGATGAATTTAAAGCAAGAATAACCGCACATATAAGAAGAAATTTTGAAAACAGCCTATCTGAAAAAACGATGCTTTTTGACTCAAAAATTTCATATAAAATGATAAAAAGAGCAGTAAATGCTTCTGCAAAATGGGCAATAATGCTTATTGATATTGATAATATTCAATATTATAAAAATACGTACGGTGAACTTGCTGCCGATAAACTTTTACAGACGTATTCGGCAATAATTAAATCGGCTGTAGACAATAATGATTATATAGGACAGCTTTCAAACGAAGATTTCATAGTTATTACGGATAATGAAAAAGCGGAAAAAATTGCAAATTATTTAGTTTATGCCTTCGATTCGGTTGTTGAAAAATTTTATAATAAAAGTGATTTGGAAAGAGGCTTTGTTTTTATGCACGGTGATGAAAAAGCTGAAGATAAAGTTAATCTTGTTTCAACGAGTATCGGTGTTATAACAAATCAATATAAAAAATACACCGATGTAAAACAAGTAATAAGTTCTTTAATTTCAACACATAAATTGGCTCAATATAACAAGGGTTCCGACTATGTTATAGAAAGACCTGAAATTACGGCTGATAATGCGGTTGAAAATCGGGAAATAAATAATAACATATTAATAGCAGAACCGGATGAAGCTCTTTCAATATTACTTGAAGCAACAGCAAGACTTCAAGGATATAATGTCAAGGTTGTTGAAGAATTTGAAAAAATTTTTGATGCAATAGAAAGTTATAATCCTTCAATAATAATTCTTGATGCAGGAAATTCGGAAACTTTGAAAGGACTTGAAGTTTGCAGAAAATTAAAATATGAAACGGAAAATTTAAAATCTAATATAATATTCACAACAACGGTTCATGATAAAGAGTTAGTATTAAATGCAGGTGCAGATTTATATTTGCCAAAGCCATACGAACTTTCGGTTATGTTTGGCTGGATAAGAAAATTTAACGAAAATTTTAACAGTTAAGGAGATAGTTATGCAAATAAAAATTGAAAAAAAGTCAATATTGGATATTGATGCCGACGTTATAGTCGTTAACTTGTTTGAAGGAGTTACAACTCCTGTAGGTGTTACGGGAATTGTTGATAAAGAATTTAACAATGTAATTTCCGAATTTATAATAGGTAAAGAAAAATTTGAAGGTAAATTCGGGAAAATATATAAACTGCCTTTAGTTTGTAAAAATAAAAAACTGTTTGTTGCAGGATTAGGCAAAAGTGATGAATTTAATTATGTAAAAATAAGAGATATAACGGCAAAAGTAGTTCGTTCATTAGGTGATACCGATGAAAAAGTTGTTTCTATATTGCATGGTGCGGGTATTGCAGGATTATGCCCGTTCAGATGTGCAAAAATGATTGCGGAAGGTGCTTTATCCGGAATTTATTCTTTTGATAAATATAAATCAGACAAAGAAGAATTAAAATTAAAAGAATTTATTATAGCTGAAATTGATGATGAAAAATTTGAAAAAGCACAAAAAGGAATGGAAGAAGGTATAAAGACGGGAGAAGCCGTAAACCGTGCAAGAGATTTGATTAATGAATCATCGCAGTATCTTTATCCTGAAACATTAGCTGAGTATGCGGTTGAAAATTCGGGAGTAAAAACAACGATATACGGAAGTGAAAAAGTAAAAGAAATGGGTATGAATGCATTTTTGGCAGTAGGTCAGGGAAGTGTTCATACACCGAAATTAATACACATGGAATATAAGTGCGAAAATCCGAAGAAAAAAATAGCAATAGTCGGTAAAGGTATTACATTTGATGCGGGCGGACTTGATTTAAAACCTCCGTCATCAATGCTTACAATGAGAGATGATATGTCGGGTGCCGCAGCCGTAATATCGACAATGCGTGCGATATCTGAAATCAAACCCGATGTTGAAGTACATGCAATCGTTGCGGCATGTGAAAATATGCCTTCAGGCAGTGCATATAAACCGGGGGATGTAATAATTGCAAAAACAGGCAGAAGTATTGAAATAGATAATACGGATGCGGAAGGCAGAGTAACACTTGCTGATGCACTTGCTTACGCTGAAGAACTCGGAGTTGATGAAATTATTGATATAGCAACATTAACCGGAGCGTGTATGGTTGCACTCGGAACCGTTGCAAGCGGAATAATGGGCAATAACGAAGAAAAAATCAAAGAATTTATTGAAACAGCAAAAGAAGCAGGCGAGAAATTCTGGCAATTACCTATGGATGAAGAATATGGCGATACATTAAAAAGTGATATCGCCGATACAAAAAATACCGGAGGCAGAATGGGCGGAGCTTCCGCAGCAGGTGTATTCCTTTCTAAATTTATCACGAAAAATACACCGTGGATTCATCTTGATATTGCAGGTACCGCATTTTTGGATAAAGCAAATTCAGAGGGTATTAAAAATGCAACCGGTGTCGGGGTAAGAAGCCTTATAAAATATATAATAAAATAATAAATAAGATAGAGAAATGAGGCTGTCATTTATGGACAGCCTTATTTCTCCTTTTATAAAAATTAAATTTCTTTTGATAAAATTTGTTTTATATTTTGAGGAGTTTTATTTTTATTTAATATAAAATCATTATTAAGCAAACGTTGAAATTTTATATTTTGTAATTCTTCTTCACTGAAAACTCCGCCATTTTTATAAAATATATTTATTGCATTATCTGATAATTTGTACCCTAATTTTCTTGATTTATTATCTTTATATATTCTGGGATAATATGAATCGGTTATTAAATTTTCCGTATAAAATTCCTTTTCTTCATAACTGTTATTTCTCCACGAGTCAAAATACCATGACATAATTTCTTGTTTTGGCAATATTGGTACTAAGTTTTTTAAATAATAAAAACGTAATATCTTCTCCATTATATATGCTTTGCATTTCCATTGATATAAACATTCATTATCTATAATACTTATATCTGCTTGAATTATATTATATACAGGTTTGATTAATATTATCGAAAATAAAAATAATATTACTATTATTTGTTTTTTTAATTTTTTAACTATATTTATATTAATTATATTTTTCATTAAATAACTGAAATAACATAAAAATACAGCTGCCAATGATATTTTATATAGAAAAATTATATTATTATGATAAATCCAAAAATCATTATCATAGCTTGTTTTACCAAGTAAAACCAATGAAAATAATACGGCATATAAAGAAATTAAATAGAAATTTATAAAGATTATTTTTTTTATTTCTTTCTTCTTTATTGCAAAATATATTGTTGTTATATAGATTGAAATAAATATATAAAAAAACATATTATAATTTTTTATTAAAATTTCATAATATGACTTTATATATTCCAATACAAGAGAAATTGTGAGGGTAGTTTTGCCTAAACCTCTTAAATCTGATGCAACATGAAACCAACCTGAATTTAAAATAAATAAAAAAGCTCCTAAAAACAGAAAAAAAACAGGAATGTAAAATCTTCTATCCAAAAATATTTTTAATGATTTTATTTTTTGTTTATCTTTTATAAATTTATTAATAAAAAAAGAATACACAATTAAAAAACTTGCACATAATAAAGATGAAAATATGTTTATTTCAATTGAAGTACCGATTATAAAACCGCAAATGGAAACCGAAATAAGGTAAAAGTAATTTATATGTTTAGATTTTATAACAATATTCTTTGCTATATAATACCAAAAAATGCACCAGAACAACATAGAGAAGAAATACCTGTAATAAGTATAATAACTCATCATTACTGCACTTTCAGATACAATTAAAAAGAAATAAAGAATTACAGAGGCATATAAAATAACATATAAAATTTTTGATTTATAATAAAAGCATCCCCAATTAGCAATTAACAATAATATTCCGGCTGTAAAAAATCCTTTTATTGCTCCATGTCCCCAGCCTATAAAATCGGCAGGATGAATTCCAAGAATATTTGGCAGACCGAATGAGAAAAATTTTGATAAAAAATATCCGATATATCCGTTTCCATGTATTCCAAATTTTAAACAATCATATATTTTTTCGCTGTAATCAGAATACAAGGAATAAAAATTATCATCACCAAACAAAAAATTACAGTTAAGTGATGCATATATTGTTACTATCACTGTAATAACAAATAATAATATGATTAATACATAATGTATATATTTAGATATAAGGATATTGAATTTCATAATTGTAGGGTTTTTCCAAGTTATTATATTGCAGCCAATCCTCTTTTATAAAGAAAGCATTTTTTTCAATTGCGATATTTATATATTTTTGTGATTTATCTTTTTTATTCATTGCACTATATATCATTGCTCCGTCCAAATAGGGCGTGCATAACTGTGGATTGGAATTTATCATTAATTGATTTATTTTTTCTGCTTTTGGGTAATTTTTTATATCATTATAATAAAATTTTTCTAATTTATATAAAAATAACAAATTGTTTTTATCTAAACGAATTAATTTTTTATATATTTCTTCAGCTTTTTTATAATGTTTATAAAAGCATTCAATATCAGCAATATGCAGTAAAGAATCTATATCATCGGGATATTTGGATAAATATCTTTTATATAATTTTATTGATTTATCATAATTTTTATTTTCATAATATATAAATGCTTTAGCTTTATCCGTAATTAATGATTTTCCGTGTTTTAATTCCATTTTTTGTATATCATCTAAAGTTAATTTTAATCCTTTATATTTTTTATACATAGATTTAAAACTAATATTATTTTTTCTTAATTCATTATCATTTTCTAATTTATCATCAAATAGAATTAATCTTTTTTGAAATTCTTGCTGAGCGAAATCATCAGATTTAAATATTGCACCTATATATTTTTG